>JBLMXT010000086.1:0-6499 GCA_050257915.1 Deltaproteobacteria bacterium | reverse complement strand
GGGCGCGGCTGGCCGCGATGGCGGCCGCGAGCGCGGCGCTCGGCAGGCCCGACGCCGCACGACGGGTGGCCGACCAGATGGAGGACGTCCTGACCACGAGACGACGACGGGGGGCGCGATGAGTCACGAGGCGGCGAAGGACTTCCCGCAGCCGGTCCACTTCATCGGGATCGGCGGCGCGGGCATGAGCGGCATCGCCGCCGTGCTCCACGAGCTCGGCGTCGAGGTGCGCGGCTCGGACCTCAAGGCGTCGCGCTACACGCGGCACCTCACGGAGGCCGGGGTCCCCGTCACCGTCGGGCACGACGCGGTCAACCTCGGCGACGCCGCGGTGGTGGTCACCTCCACGGCCATCTCCGCGGCCAATCCGGAGCTGCGCGCCGCGCGCGCGGCCGGGCTCCCCGTGCTCCGCAGGGCGGAGATGCTCGCCCGCGTCATGGAGCTCCGCCGGGGGATCGCCGTGGCCGGCACGCACGGCAAGACGACCACGTCCTCGATGCTCTCGCACGTCCTGCGTCAGGCCGGCCTCGACCCGACGTTCCTGGTGGGCGGCGAGCTCAACGACATCGGCTCCAACGCCGGCGTGGGCCAGGGGGAGTGGCTGGTGGCCGAGGCGGACGAGAGCGACGGCAGCCTGCTCTACCTGCGGCCCGAGGTCGCGATCGTGAGCAACGTGGAACTCGACCACCACGCCAATTACGGCTGTCTGGACGACGTGCACGACGTCTTCCGGCGCTTCGTCGCCCTGCTCCCGGAGGACGGCCTGCTGGTCCTGGTGGCGGGGAGCGGTGGGGAGGGCCTCGCGGCGCACACGCCCGCGCGCGTGGTGGTGGTCGGCCTCGAAGAGGGAGACCTGCGCGCCGAGGTGGAGCGGGTCGACGACCGCGGCAGCGTCTTCACCGTGCGCGACGCCGGCGGGGTGGCGCTCGCCCGGGTGGAACTGCGGGTGCCGGGCGAGCACAACGTGCTCAATGCACTGACGGCGCTGGCCGTGCTGCGGCACGCCGGCGTCTCGCCCGAGGAGGCGGCGCCGCACCTGCTCTCGTTCAGCGGCGCCGCCCGCCGCTTCCAGCTCATCGGCGAGTACGCGGGCGTCACGGTGGTCGACGACTACGCCCACCACCCCACGGAGATCGCCGCCACGCTCAGCGCCGCGATGAAGGGCGGCCACGAGCGCGTCATCGCCGTGTTCCAGCCGCACCTCTTTTCGCGCACGCGTTACCTGCAGCGCGAGTTCGGCCACGCGCTCACGCTCGCCGACGAGGCGATCGTCACCGAGATCTTCCCAGCGCGCGAGGAGCCGGAGCCGGGCGTGAGCGGCAAGCTCATCGTCGACGCCTACCTCGCCGAGCGGCCCGGCGGGCCCGTGTCGTTCCTGCCGCGGCTGGGCGACGTGGTCGCCCGGCTGGCGCCGCGGGTGCGCGCGGGCGACCTCGTGCTCACCCTCGGCGCCGGCGACGTGTTCCACGCCGGCGAGCAGCTGCTCGACAAGCTCGCGGGGCAAGGGGAAGGGCCGACCGGCGCCGAATAATCTGGGGTACTTCGCAACCCCCGACCGAGGGCCGGCGCCATGACGAGGGCACGCCGGGCGAGCCGCCCGCGATTCCGTCTGCTACCTACCGTGCTGCTCACGCTGGTCATCCTCGCGGTGCCCACTGCGGTGTACGCGTGGGGCCGCACCTCGTCATCGTTCGGCATCGAGACGATCCGCGTGAGCGGAACGAACCTCGTGCCCGAGAAGCGCGCCCTCCGGCTGTTGCGGGAGGACTACACCGGCCGTAACCTCTTCGCCGTCACCGGCGGCGACGTGCGCAGGACGCTCGCGCCGCTCTGCTTCGTCCGCGGCGCGAGTATCGACCGCGACTTCCCGGAGACCCTGGCGGTCACGCTCACGGAGTACGTGCCGGCGGCCTACGCCCTGGCCGGCGACCGCTGGTACGTGGTCGACCGCGAAGGCTACGTCATCTGCTCCGCGGCCGAGGCGGCGGACCAGTTCGCGAAGAAGCCGGCGAAGAAGCCCTCGTCCTCGCCGACCGCGAGCGCCGACGCCGCCGCCGAGGCCGACGCGGCCGCGGCGGCGCAGGACCCAGCAGAGGACGCCGGCGGCGACTCCGCGCAGGCCGGCTCCATCCTCGAACGGCTGCTGGCCGGCCCGGGAAAGGCCGCCCTCGCGCTGCCCCGCATGGCCGTCGCCGGCAAGGTGCGGCAGGGGCGCGTCGTCTCCGACAAGGCGGCCGCCGAGATGCTCACCGTGATCGCGGCCCTGCCCCGGTCGCTGCAGCGCAGCCTCACCGCCGTGCAGAATGACGACGGGCAGCTCACGCTCCGCTTCGCCGACGGCCCGGTGACCACGTGGGGTGACGCGGAGCGCACGCTCGCCAAGACGGTGGCCCTCCGTACCGTGCTCAGGCAGTACGCCGACGCGGGCAAGACGTGCACCCAGATGGACGTCTCCATCCCGGACAGGACCCTCGCGAGGCCGGTGCTCCAGTGATGCTGGAGACTCTGCTCAACCTGTGGTCGAGCCGGGCTGCTCCAAGGGTCCCCGTGTGCGTCTGTTTGACACCCCTCAGGGGCGTGGGTAAGGTAAGGCGACGGTCGGGCCGGCAGGTCTTCCGTGCCGTTCTCGGGTGCTAGGAATCCCTGCAAACAAGGTGATTCTCCGGCACCGATGCAGATGAAACGAGCAACACTCAAGCGGGGCTTGAGGGTTCGCCAGGAGTCACGGCGGCGAGTCTCGACCACGACAGGAGGGTCAGCACGATGATCGACGCGTCAGCGAACTACCTCGCCGTCATCAAGGTCGTGGGCGTGGGCGGCGGCGGCACCAACGCCGTCAACCGCATGGTCGACGCAGGGCTCCGCGGCGTCGAGTTCATCGCCGTCAACACCGACGCCCAGGCGCTGCAGATGTGCGACGCCGACGTCAAGATCCACATCGGCAGCAAGATCACGCGCGGCCTCGGGGCCGGCGCCAATCCCACCATCGGCTACCAGGCCGCGATGGAGAGCAAGGACGAGCTGCGCGACGCGATCAAGGGCGCGGACATGGTCTTCGTCACCGCGGGCAAGGGCGGCGGCACCGGTACGGGGGCCGCCCCGGTCATCGCCGAGCTGGCCAAGGAGCTCGCGGCGCTCACCGTCGGCGTCGTGACGCGCCCGTTCGCCTTCGAGGGCAAGCGCCGCGCGCGCCAGGCGTCGGACGGCATCCAGAGCCTGCGCGACAAGGTGGACACGCTCATCGTCATCCCCAACGACCGGCTGCTGCAGGTGGTCGAGCGGCGCACCTCGGTCATCGAGGCGTTCAAGGTCGCCGACGACGTGCTGCGCCAGGGCGTGCAGGGCATCACCGACCTCATCACCGTGCCCGGCCTCATCAATCTGGACTTCGCCGACGTGCGCACGATCATGAAGGACGCGGGGTCGGCGCTGATGGGCATCGGCGTGGCCGGCGGCGAGAACCGCGCCGTCGAGGCGGCGCGGGCGGCGGTCAGCTCGCCGCTCCTCGAGGCCAGCGTCGAGGGTGCCCGCGGCATCCTCCTCAACATCACCGGCGGCAACGACCTGGGCCTGTTCGAGATCAACGAGGCCGCGGAGATCATCAGCAGCGCGGCCGACGCCGACTGCAACATCATCTTCGGCGCCGTCATCGACCCGTCCCTCGGCGACGAGGTCCGGGTCACGGTCATCGCGACGGGGTTCGACGGCCCGATGAGCGGCGAGCAACCGGTGCGCCAGGAGGTCGCGGAGCGCGAGCCCAAGGGCACCCCGCTCTTCGCCGAGGAGTCCAAGCCGAAGTTCGACGTGGACGACGACGTCCTGGACATCCCGAGCTTCCTGCGCGACCACTGAACCCGGGCCTGCGTTCCGGCGTCAGCCCGCGTGCAAAGTTGCGGCGCCCTCGTGCGTCCGGTACGCTCTACCGCCTGACGGCCCCGCCGGGGCCGCAGGCTTCGTGAGCACGTGAGAAAACACCGTAACCTCATCATCCTCGTCGTCATGGCCGCGCTCGTGGCGGTGTCGCTGTACTACATCATCCCGCCGAGCGTGAAGACGCGGCTCGGCCTCGACCTCCAGGGGGGGCTCGAGGTGGTGTACACGGCGAGGACCGCCGACGGCAAGGCGCCCACCCGGGCGCAGCTCGACCAGACCGTCGGGATCCTCGACCGGCGCGTGAACGGCCTCGGCGTCACCGAGTCGCAGATCCAGACCCAGGGCGCCGACCAGATCGCCATCGCGCTGCCGGGTATCACCGACGCGGAGCAGGCCCTCTCGGTGATCGGCAAGACGGCGCAGCTCGAGTTCTTCAAGGACGACGCGGAATCACGGCCCGTCGGCCCGGTGGAGAGCAAGGAGGCCGCCCTCAAGCAGCTTCGCGATCAGGGCGTCTCGAAGGCCGAGATCGAGCAGCTCCGCCAGGAGGGCACCTCCGACGACCATTCCCTCGTCGTGAGCCCGGCGGACGCCGTCAACGACATCCCCGAGCAGTGGTCCGTGTACGCGCGGCCGCCGGCGATGACCGGTGAGGCCATCGACAGCGCCCGCGCCGGCTTCGACAACACCACCGGCAAGCCCAACGTGCTCATCGACTTCACGAGCGAGGGCAGCGCGCAGTTCCAGGACATCACCCGGGAGCTCTACCGCAGCGGCCTCCTCAAGAACACCCCGCAGACCTTCGCCATCGTGCTCGACAACGTCATGGAGTCGGACCCGATGATCGACTACACCGACCCCACCCTGCGCGACGGCATCAGCGGCGGCGCGGAGATCAGCGGCGGCAACATGACCGTCCAGGAGTCCAAGGACCTGGCGTTCGTGCTCAACACCGGCGCCCTCCCGGTCAAGCTCGAGACCGCCTACCAGCAGCAGGTCTCCGCGACCCTGGGCAAGGACTCCCTGGACCAGGCCCTCATCGCCGGCCTCGCCGGCCTCGCACTGGTCCTCGTCTACATGCTCCTGTTCTACCGGTTCCTCGGCCTCGTCGCCGACCTCGCGCTCATCGTCTACGGCATCCTGCTCTGGGGGTTGTTCAACGTCATCCCGGTCACGATGACGCTGCCCGGCATCGCCGGTCTCATCCTCACCATCGGCGTCGCGGCCGACGCCAACGTGGTCATCTTCGAGCGCATCAAGGAAGAGGTCAGCCACGGCAAGACCGTGCGCTCCGCCGTCAACTCCGGCTACGCGCTCGGCTTCAAGACCATCCTCGACGCGAACATCCTCACGATGCTCACGGCGGTCGTGCTGTTCATCTTCGCGACGGCGCAGCCCAAAGGCTTCGCCGTGACCCTCATCCTGGGCGTCATCGTCAGCATGTTCACCGCCGTGCTCTTCACGCGGGCGATCCTCGGCGTGCTGGCCGGGTTCGCGTTCTTCAACCGGCCGTCGCTCATGGGCGTGTCGCCGTCGCAGATCCAGGCAGGCCGGGCGGCGCAGGAGAGCGCGAGCCGCGCGGCGGCGTCGCGCGCCCGCCGCGGCGGCGCCACGGCCACCGCCGAGCCGGCCGCAGAGGGCGCGACCGCGGGCGGCGAAGCCGCTCCCGCGGGGCGGCCGGCGCAGCCGCGGCGCAAGTCCACCTCGACCAAGCGCAAGAAGCGGAGGTAGCGGGGTGTCCTTCTTCCGCCGTCTGTACCAGTTCGACTACATGGGCCACAAGGCGTGGTGGTTCGCCATCTCGGGCATCGTCATCGCCGTCGGCCTCGCCAGCCTCATCATCAACGGCCTGGAGTTCGGGCTCGAGTTCCAGGAGGGCACGCGCATCACCGTCGCCTTCCAGACGCCGCCGCCGCTCGGCGAGCTCCGCGCCGCGGTCGCCGAGGCCGGCTACCCGAACGCCCAGATCCAGCAGACCGCCAACGTTTCGGGCGGCGCGGTCGAGGGCTTCCAGATCCAGACGCCGATGCTCTCCGCCGACGCCCAGACGGAGTTGCGCACGAGACTCGACGAGCAGTTCACGATCGAGAGCTCCGCCGGCAAGCCGGTCTGGGGCATCGAGACCGTGAGCGCCTCGTTCGGCCGGCAGGTGGTCAGCTCGTCGCTCAAGGCGATCGGCATCGCGCTGCTGCTCATCCTCGCCTACGTCACGTTCCGCTTCCAGTGGAAGTACGCGGCCGGCGCCATCGCGGCGGAGATCCACGACCTCCTCATCGTGATCGGCATCTACTCGCTCACCGGGCGCGAGGTGACCACGGCGACGATCGCCGCGGTGCTGACGATCATGGGGTACTCGCTCTACGACACGGTCATCATCTTCGACCGCATCCGTGAGAACGAGCCCAAGCTGGGGCGCATGGCCTACGCGGACATGGTGAACGAGTCGCTGTGGGAGACGCTCACCCGGTCGCTCAACACCTCGTTCATGAGCCTGCTGCCCGTCCTCTGTCTGTTCTTCTTCGGCGGGGAGACGCTCAAGGACTTCGCCTTCGCCCTCCTGGTCGGCATCATCTCGGGCGCCTACTCCACGATCTTCATCGCCAGCCCCGTGCTCACGATCCTCAAG
>JBLMXT010000085.1:0-9375 GCA_050257915.1 Deltaproteobacteria bacterium | reverse complement strand
CCCGCCCAGCGCCGGCGCGACGGCACCGCCGAAGGCGAAGACGCGGTGGCTGCTGGCGAGCGTGATCACGGCCGTTGGGAGGTCGCCGCGACGGGTCCGGCGGTCAGTCGCCGTGGATCTTGCGGCGCCAGGGCGCCCACGAGGTGGGCCGCGACATGTCGGCGAACTGGTGCACCGGCACGCCCTCCGTCTCGGCCAGCGTGAGCATGCCGTCGGCGTCGAGCACGCACAGCCCGTCGGCCTGCATGTACGCGAAGATGCTGCAGATGCCGACACCGTCGGCACCACCACCCAGCTCGTCCGCCGTGAGCGTGTGGTTGGCGAGGAGCCTCTTCCAGGTGACCGCGAGCCGGTCCCAGGTGAGGTCCACGCGCACACCACGGATCAGCAGAGACAGGCTCGTGTCGTCGGACGCCACGATACGGCCCTTGCCCCGCCAGAACGTCAACGGGAACTCCTCGCCGACCATGTCGGCAGTGCGGAACTTCATCGTTTCGATCGAGATCATCTTGCCTCCGGGCGAGCGCTGCAGGCGCCTAGTCTACCGGGCATCGCCTCGCGTGACGAGCGGCCGCAGCCGCGGAAGCCTACGGCCGCGGCACCAGCCCGATGCGCTCGCGCGCCTTCGCCAGCGTGCGCGCGGCGATTGCCTCGGCGCGCTCGGCGCCGGCCCTGAGGACCTCGAGCGTGTAGCTCTTGTCCGCCTCAAGCTCGCGGATGCGGGTCTGGATCGGAGCGAGCGCCTCCACGACGATCTCGGCCAGGTCGGTCTTGAAGTCCGCGTACCCCCTGCCCTCGTACCGCGCCTCGATGGCGGCGACGGATTCGCCGTGGAGAGCCGCGTAGATGTCGAGCAGGTTGGTCAGCGCCGGCTTGTCCGGGCCGCCCTTGACCTCGGTTCCCGAGTCCGTGACCGCGCGCCGGATCTTCCTCCGGATGGCGTCCGGCTCGTCCATGACCGCGATGTAGCTGTTCTCCGACCCGGCGCTCTTGCTCATCTTCCTGGCGGGGTCGTCGAGGCTCATGACGCGAGCGCCGCCCTCCCGGATGATCGGCTCGGGCACCACGAAGGCTTTGCCGAAGGCGTTGTTGAAGCGTTCGGCGAGGTCACGCGTGAGCTCCACGTGCTGCTTCTGGTCCTCGCCGACGGGCACGGCGTCGGCCTGGTACAGCAGGATGTCGGCAGCCATGAGCACCGGGTAGTCGAACAACCCGACGGCGATGTTCTCGCCCTCGGCGCCAGCGGTCTTGTCCTTGAACTGCGTCATGCGCCGCAGCTCGCCCATGTACGTGATGGTGTTGAGGAGCCACATGAGTTCGCTGTGCGCAGACACATGGCTCTGCACGAAGACGATCGACCGCTCCGGGTCCACCCCGCTCGCCAGGAACAGGTTCACCAGGTCGACGGTGTTGCGCCGGAGCTCGGCGCGGACCTGGCGCGCGGTGATCGCGTGCAGGTCCACGGCGCAGTACACGCAGTCGTGGGTCTCCTGCATCGCGACCCAGTTCTTGACCGCGCCGAGATAATTACCCAGGTGCAGCGTCCCCGACGGCTGGATGCCGCTGAAGACACGCGGGCGGCGGGCTGGTCTGTCTGGCTGTGCGCTCACGGCTCCGGAGTCTATCCAAGCAAGCCGGGACCGGCCACCGGGCGACACCGGCGGCGTTCGGCGAGGCAGGGAGACGCCGCTCCGACGTTGCGACGTGCGGAATCGCGGTGCTACAGTGCCGGAGAACCGAGGATGCCCGGTGGATGGTCGCGTGAGAGCCCGCAGCTCGAAGGAGCATGCGGGCGCCGAAGGGGCAAGGATGGCGCCGGATGCGCCGCCGAAACTCTCAGGCCAACGGAGCGCGACGGGACGGGCCCCTGGAGTGGCGGACCTCGTCCGCGGCGGACAGGGTGATGGGGACATCACCCTGTCCCTCGACGTTTAAGGGGTGAGGGGCATGAACAGCCACCGCAGAGTCGCCGAGCGCATGAGCCGCCTCGGGACCGAGACGGCGTTCGCCGTCTCCGCCGAGGCCAACGCGTGGAGGGCGCTCGGCCACGCCGTCTACCCCTTCCATCTGGGCGATATGGACCTGCCCACGCCCGCGAACATCACCGAGGCTGCCTTCCGCGCCATCAAGGACGGCAAGACCGGATACTGCCCCAACGCCGGGATCCCGGAGCTCCGTGAGGCGCTGGCCGCCGACGTCGCCGCCTCGCACGGGGTGGCCTACGGACCCGAGAACGTCGCCGTGCAGCCCGGAGGCAAGCCGGTCATCGAGAAGTTCCTGCTCACGCTGATGGACCGCGGCGACGAGGTCCTCTACCCCAGCCCGGGCTTCCCCATCTACGAGAGCCAGATCGAGTTCCTCGGAGGGGTGGCCAAACCGTACGGCTTCATCCCCGGCGAGCGCGACTTCCTGCTCGACGTCGACGCGATCGAGGCCGCGATCTCCCCGCGCACGAAGCTGCTGATCTTCAACAACCTCCACAACCCGACCGGGGCGGAGAGCGCGGCGGAGGAGATCGAGGCGCTGGCGGAGCTGGCCCTGAAGCACGACCTGTACGTGCTGGCGGACGAGGCCTACTGGGACGTGCGCTACTCCGGGCGCAGCCGGTCGATCGCGGCGTTTCCCGGCATGCGCGAGCGGACCGTCATCCTGCACACGTTCAGCAAGAAGTTCGCGATGACGGGCTGGCGGCTCGGGGGGGCGATCGGTCCGGAGGACATCATCGCGCGCATCGCCACGCTGAACGTCAACCAGGAGTCGTGCACCACCCACTTCATCCAGTGGGCCGGCGTCGAGGCGCTCACCGGCGACCAGTCGGGGCCCAAGGAGATCCTGCGCGTCCTCGAGCAGCGCCGCGACGTCGCGGTCGAGGCGCTCAACCAGATCCCTGGGATCAGCAGTTACCGGCCCGAGACGACCTTCTACCTCTTCCCGGACGTCACCGGCCTCATGGAGCGCAAGGGCCTCGGGACCTACGACGAGCTGCGGCGCGCGGCGCTGGAGCAGACGGGCGTCAGCTTCTGCACCCGCCTGCATTTCGGGCGCGCGCTCCCCGGCGAGGAGCGGTACTACGTGCGCCTCGCCTACTCCGGCATCAGTGCCGAGCGCATACGAGAAGGCCTCGGCCGGCTGAAGGAGTGGGCGCAGTGAGCGGCGAGGCGGGCTCGCGCCTGCTGCGCACGCCGTTCCACGCACAACACCTCGCGGCCGGCGCGAGGATGGTGGACTTCGGCGGCTGGGACATGCCGGTCCAGTACCCGGCCGGCATCATCGCCGAGCATCTCGCCACCCGCGGCGGCGCCGGCCTGTTCGACGTCTCGCACATGGGGCGCTTCGTGCTCCGCGGCCCGGGGTCAGTGCCCTTCCTCCAGCATGTGCTCTCGAACAACGCCGAGGCCCTGGATCTGCTCCAGGCGCAGTACACGATGGTGCCGACCGCGACCGGCGGCGCCGTCGACGACGCCTACCTCTACCGCTTCGTGGAGCGCGAGTACCTGCTGGTCGTCAACGCCTCGAACCGGCACAAGGATTGGGGGCACTTCCACGAGCACCTCCCCCACTTCCCCGACGTCGAGATGACCGACGAGACCGGCGAGATCGCGATGCTGGCCCTGCAGGGCAAGACGTCCCGCGACATCCTGGGGGGCCTGATCGAGAGCGGGGCGCTGCCGGAGCCGCTGCGCAACGAGTTGAGCGTGGCGACGCTGCGCCTGGGTGACGGGCGCCTCGTGGAGGCGCGTATCGCCCGCACCGGCTACACCGGCGAGCCCGTCGCCTTCGAGCTCTTCGCGCCGGCGCCCGACGGGCCGACCCTCTGGGACACACTGGTCGCGGCGGGCGCCGTGCCCGTCGGGCTCGGCGCCCGCGACACCCTGCGGCTCGAGGCAGGCCTCCCTCTCTACGGCCACGAACTGGGCACAGACCCGGATGGCGCCGAGATCCCGATCTTCAGCTGTCCGCTCGCGACGTTCGCCGTCAGCTTCTCGCCACGCAAGGGCGACTTCATCGGCCGGCACGCGCTCGAGCGCCAGCAGAGAGCCTACGCGCACATCCTGCAGCGCGACTACTCGTTCTTGGGGGACCTGCCGCGGCTCACGCGGCCGGTCGCCGTGACCGGCCGCGGCATCGCCCGCGAGGGCGCCCCCGTGTACGCTCGAGCCGCCGAACGCTTCGCCGGCGAGACCTCCCTCGGTTGGGTCACCAGCGGGACCGCCGTCCCGTATTGGGGCCAGGAAGGCGAGGGTCTCTGCTCCCTGCAGACCGAGGAGCATGAACTGCGCTCTATCGCGCTGGCCTACCTGGACAGTCGCGTCCTCGAGGACGACGAGGTCGAGGTCGACGTGCGCGGCCGGCGCATCCCGGGGCTGGTCGTTCCCTACCACCTGCGCAGCGACGCCCCGCCCTGCGCACGCGCCATCATCTGGGACTACACGCCGCAGCTCACCGCGCTCGAGGGCGGCCAGGCCGGCGAGAAGGCACTGCGTCTCCTGGGCAAGGCGATCGCCAACCACGAGTGGCGCCAGCACGAGTGCATCGACCTCATCCCCAGCGAGATGACGGCGTCTCCCGCGGCCCGTCTGCTCAGCATCACCGACCCGTCGGGGCGGTACGCCGAGCACAAGAAGGCAGAGGCCTTCTACGACGCCGACGTGTTCTACTACCAGGGCACGAGCTTCATCCACGAGGTCGAGCGGCTGCTCGTCGCCGAGTTCCGCGCCTATCTGGGCTGTCCCGAGGTCGAGACCCGCACGGTGAGCGGGCAGATGGCCAACACCGCGGTGTTCAGCGCCATGGTGGACTACCTGAACCGCGCCGACCGCAAGGCCGAGCCGCGACGCATCGCCAAGGTCCTCAACAACCACATCGGCAAGGGCGGGCACCTGAGCGCGCAGCCGATGGGGGCGCTGCGCGACTACGTCGCCCGTGACCCGCGGACCGAACTGCCGGCGGTCGTCGACATCCCCGTGCTGCGCGACAACCCCTACAAGGCCGATGTGGCGGCGCTCCTCGACGTGATCGAGCAGGAGCGCCCCGAACTGGTCATCCTCGGCAAGAGCATGGTGCTCCACCCCGAGCCCGTATACGAGGTGCGCCAGTTCCTGGACGCGGCCGCCATCCCGGCCGTGCTGATGTACGACATGGCCCACGTGCTGGGGCTCGCCGGCGTGCACTTCCAGGAGCCGTTCGTGGAAGGAGCCGACATCGTCACGGGCTCGACGCACAAGACGTTCTTCGGCACGCAGCGCGGCATCGTCGCGGCGCGCTGGGTCGAGGCCGACGAGAAGTACGACCTCTGGGAGGCGGTCGAGCGGCGCACGTTCCCCGGCTCGGTCAGCAACCACCACCTCGGGACTCTGCTCGGCCTGCTCATGGCGGCGTTCGAGATGAACCACTTCAAGGACGCCTGGCAGCGGGCGGTGATCGCCAACGCCAAGGCCTTCGCCGTGGCGCTGCACGACGCCGGCCTCGACGTGGCGGGCGACCCGGCCGTCCAGTACACCGAGACGCACCAGGTGGTGGTCCGGGTCGGCTACGGGCAGGGCCCCGAGGTCGCCGGCCGGCTCGAGGACAGCGGCATCATCGTCAACTATCAGGCGGCGCCCGACGAAGAGGGCTTCACGGCCGCCGGCGCCCTGCGCCTCGGCGTCGCCGAGATGACGCGCTTCGGCATGGGGCCGGCGGACTTCGCGCAGGTCGCCCGGCTGATGGCCGCCGTCGTGCTCGAGGGCCGCGGCGTCGCCGCCGAGGTCCGCGCCCTGCGCGAGCCGTTCACGGAGATGAGCTACTGCTTCAAGGGCCCGGAGTTCGAACCGTTGCTGCGGCGCCTGCACGAGCTGATCTGAGTGAAGGTGTCGGGGTGACCGGCGCGGGGTCCGCTCCAGCAAGGCCGACGGCCATGGACAACGCCACGGGCAAGCGCATCCTGGCGCTGGTCCGGGAGGGTGACTACGCGCACCCCGGCGAGACGGCGGCCAACGAGCTGCTCTTCGCCGGGATGCGGCCCGACCCGCGCCGCCGCGTCCTGGACGCCGGCTGCGGCGGCGCGGGCACGGCCGCCTGGGTGCAGGATCGCGGGCTCGGCGCGGTGACCGGCATCGAGATCGACGCCGCGACCGCCAGTCTCGCCCGCGAGCGCCATCCCGAGGTGACGGTGGTCCAGGGCGATCTGCAGCGGGCCGCCGCGACGCTGCGCGGCCCCTTCGACCTCATCTACGCCATGACCGCGATCTACGCGGCGCCAGACCAGGCGGCCGTGTTCCGCGAGCTCGGCGCCGTGGCGGCGCCGGGGGCCGAACTGCGTCTGCTGGAGTACGCCGACCCGGGCGGCCTCTTCGTGCCGGCCGCCGCCGGGACCCCCAGCCGGAGCTGGTGGCGTCCGCTCGCCCCGCGTGACCTGCCGCAGGTCCTCGCGACCGCCGGCTGGACCTCGGTCGCGGTCCGCGACCTCCATCCGGAGTTCGTACGCTGGTACCAGGACCTGTGCCTGCGCATCGCCGCGAAGCGCCACGAGATCACGCAGGCCTTCGGTGACCAGTGGTATGAGTTCGTCGCGCGTGAGTATGCCGGTATCCTCGAGATGGTCCGCGCGGGCGTGCTCGGCGGGGTGCTCGCCCGGGCGCGGCGCGAGCGCTGACGCGCAGCGCTCTGCGACCTCTTCGACGGTCGAAGAGGCTACCGCGGCACGACGTCGTACCGCAGCCAGAGCGCGTCGTCATCCAGCCGCTCGAGCGCGCGAAGCCTGAGCGCCACCGCCTCGCCGGGTCCGGCGTCCGGGGCCCGCATGAGCCAGCGATGGCTCTCGCCGCCGACGAGGCGAGGCTCGATGACCACGCTGACCTCGTGGACGAGCCCGCGTCGCACCAGCGCCCCGATGAGCGCGCCGCCGGCGTCCACTCGCACCGTGCCGACGCCGTGCTCGTCCGCGAGCGTCTCGAGAGCGCGGCGCAGGTCGACGCGCTCGTCCCCGGTGACGATCGTGGCCACGCCGTCGGCCTTCAGCAGGTCGAGGTGCGCCGCCGGCGTGCGCCCGGCGCACAGCGCGATCACGTCGCTCCAGTACGGCTGGTCGCGCAGCTGGCCCAGCCCGGGCAGCCGGCCGCGGGAGTCGACTGCGGCCAGCAGCGGGGCGTCCGGCGATGCTCCCCCGCCGCCGTGCCCGGCGTCCCCGAGGGCTAGGGCGACGGGCTCGGCCGCTGCCCCCAGCTCGGGCATGCCGACGAGCAAGGTCTCGCTGCCGACGAGCGTGCAGTCCTCGTGCCAGGTTCCGGCCAGCGAATAGAACCTGGCCATGTCCACGTCGAGCCCGTCCATACGGGCATCCAGGCTCATCTCGTTGTGGATGACGACGTGCGGCAGCATGGCCGGCTCCTTGACGGTCTGGCGTTGACGGCTCTCAGCGATTCGACCGGAGCGCCGGACCTCCCCGCGGCGCAGCCGGCTCTGCGACGCGGGAGCCGGCGAGGCGCGGTCTCGTCAGGTCAATCCGCGTCGATCTCCTCGTCGGTGGCGCCGCTTTCGCTGACGACCATCCGGGCGATGGCGCTCACGACGTCGCCCTCGCGCATGTTCATCACCTTGACGCCTTGCGTGGCGCGTCCGTGCCGGCTGATGCCGTCGGCGCGCACACGGATCATCACGCCGTCGCGGCTCTGCAGCATGATCTCGTGGTTCTCGCGCACGACCTTCACGCCGACCAGATAGCCCTTGCGGTCCGTCAGCGCGACCGTCCGCACGCCGAGGCCGCCGCGGCCGGTGATGCGGTACTCGCTGATGGGCGTGCGCTTGCCGAACCCGTTCTCGGTGATGACGAAGAGGTCGCTGTCGTCGCGGGCGATGTCCATGCTGATGACCTCGTCGCCCTTGCGCAGACGCATGCCGTGGACGCCCGAGGCGCTGCGGCCCGTGGGACGCACGTCGCTCTCGTGGAAGCGGATCGCCTGGCCGAGGCGGCTGACCATCATGACGTCGTCGTCTCCCGAGGTGTGGCGCACCGCCAGGAGCTCGTCGTCCTCGCGGATCTTGATGGCGATGATCCCGTCGGCCTTGAGCTTGGTGTTGTAGGAGGCGAACAGCGTCTTCTTGACGATGCCCTTGCGCGTCCCGAGGATGAGGTACTTGCCCTCGCTCTCGTCGAAGTTGCGCGTGTTGATGACGGCGCAGATCTTCTCGTCCTGGCGCAGCGGCAGCAGGTTCACGATGTGCTTGCCCTTGGCGTTGCGCCCGGCCAGCGGCAGCTCGTGCACCTTGAGGCGGTACACCTTGCCCACGCTCGTGAAGAAGAGCAGGAAGTTGTGCGTGCTCGTGATGAACAGGTGCTCGACCTCATCCTCTTCCTTGAGGTCCATACCGGCGACGCCGATGCCGCCGCGCTTCTGCTGGCGGTACGTGGCCACCGGCAGCCGTTTGACGTAGCCCGTCTTGGTGATGGTGATCGCCATCTGCTCCTCGGCGATGAGGTCTTCGAGGTCGATCTCGCCTTCGTCCGGCACGATGTCGGTGCGGCGGTCGTCGTTGTAGAGGCGCTTGATCTCCGCCAGCTCGCCCTTGATGACGCCGAGGACGGCGCTCTCGTCGCCGAGCAGCTCGCGCAGCTCCTTGATGCGCGCCAGGAGCCCGGTGTGCTCCTCCTTGACCTTGTCGCGCTCGAGGCCGGTGAGCTTCTGGAGCCGCAGGTCGAGGATGGCCTGCGCCTGCGGCCGTGTGAGCTCGAAGGTGTCCATCAGCGCCTCGCGCGCGGTCTCGCCGTCGGCGGCGTGGCGGATGATGCTGATGATCTGGTCGAGGTTGTCCAGGGCGACGAGGAGGCCTTCGAGGATGTGGGCCCGCGTCTCGGCCTTGTCCAGCTCGAACTTGGTCCTCCGGATGACGATCTCTTTCTGGAACGCGATGTACGCCCGGAGCATCTCGGGGAGGGTCAGCGTACGGGGCACACCGCCGACGAGGGCGATGTTGATGACCCCGAAGGTGGTCTGCATCTGGGTGTGCTTGTAGAGCTTGTTGAGGACGACCATGGGGATCGCCTCGCGCTTGAGCTCGATGACGAGGCGCATGCCGGCGCGGTCTGACTCGTTGCGCAGGTCGCTGATCTCGGTGATCTTCTTGGTCTTGACGAGCTCGACGATGTTCTCGATGAGCGACGCCCGGTTGACCTGGTAGGGCAGCTCCGTGACGACGATGGCGCTCCTGTTGCCCTTGAGCTGCTCGGTGTGGGCCTTGGCGCGTACGCGGATGCGCCCGCGCCCGGTGCGATACGCCTCCTTGAAGCCGGCGGTGCCGAGGATGACGCCGCCGGTCGGGAAGTCCGGTCCTTGGATGAAGCGCATGAGGTCGTCGGCGGTCGCCTCGGGGTTGTCGATGAGGTGTTCGATGGCGTCG
>JBLMXT010000084.1:0-3439 GCA_050257915.1 Deltaproteobacteria bacterium | reverse complement strand
CGCAGTCGTCCGAGGTCGCCACGGGGCGGCCGAGCAGCTCGGAGAGGCGCGCGGCCACGGGCGCCATGCGCAGGTCCTCCACCACCTGGCCCTTGGGCCGGCCGAGGTGGGACATGAGCACGATCGAGCAACCCTGGTCCAGCAGGTACTGGATGGTCGGCAGGGCGGCGCGGATGCGCGTGTCGTCGACGACGCGCCCCTCGCCCAGTGGCACGTTGAAGTCCACGCGCACGAGCGCGCGCTTGCCCGCGAGCGGGTAGTCGGTGAGCGACCGCTTCATGGCGTCTTCAGCCTCCCCGGCGTGACGTGACGAGTATCAGAGGACCCTCTGCACGAGGTCGACCAGGCGGCACGAGTAGCCCCACTCGTTGTCGTACCAGCTGATGACCTTGACCAGCTTGCCCTTGGCCATGGTGAGCGCCGGGTCGAAGATGGACGAGTGGCTGTTGCCGACGATGTCGATGGACACGATGGGGTCCTCCTGGTACTGCAGGATGCCCTGCATCGGACCCTCGGCGGCGGCCTTCATGGCGGCGTTGACCTCTTCCGCGGTGACCTCGGTCTTGAGCTCGGCGACGAGGTCGGTGGCCGAGCCGTCCGGCGTCGGCACGCGCAGGGCGAAGCCGTCGAGCTTGCCCTCGAGCTCGGGGATGACGAGGCTGACGGCGCGGGCGGCGCCGGTGGTCGTGGGGATGATGCTGAGCGCGGCGGCGCGGGCGCGGCGCAAGTCCTTGTGGGGAAAGTCGAGCACCTTCTGGTCGCCGGTGTAGGCGTGGATGGTGGTCATGAACCCCTTCTCCACACCGAAGTTGTCGACGAGCACCTTGGCCATCGGCGCCAGGCAGTTGGTGGTACAGCTGGCATTGCTGATGACGTCGTGGGCGGTCTTGTCGTAGGTCTCCTCGTTGACGCCGATGACGATGGTCGCGTCGGCGCCCTTGGCCGGCGCGGAGATGATCACCTTGCTGGCGCCGGCCTCTAGGTGAGCGGCGGCCTTGGCGCGCTCGGTGAAGCGGCCGGTGGACTCGATGACCACGTCGGCGCCGAGCTCGCGCCAGGGCAGCTTGGCCGGGTCGGACTCGGCGGTGACGCGGACGCGCTTGCCGTCGATGACGAGCGCGTCCTCCTCGACCTCCACGGTGCCCGCGAACAGGCCGTGCACCGAGTCGTACTTGAGCAGGTGGCCGAGGGTCTTGGAGTCGGTCAGGTCGTTGATGCCGACGAACTCGACGTCGGCGCCGTGCCGCTGCGCGGCGCGGATGACGAGGCGGCCGATGCGGCCGAAGCCGTTGATGCCTACACGCACGGTCATGAAGTCCTCCCGATCGTTTTGACGGACAGCTTACCAGAGGAGACTGTCCGATACAGGCGTGAATTGTTCACTTTTGCGCGACTTGGTCGGCGTCGGGTGGAGTCGCCCGGGGCACATCCCGCCGGCGCCCCTGGAGACCTTCCGCCGGCCCTCAGCGGATGGGCGGAAGCGGCGGCTGCGACGTCGTGGGGATGCGCCCGAAGAAGATGTTGCCCGTCCGGCCGTCGATGGACACCCAGTCGCCCACCTCGACCTCCCGGCTGGCGAGACGCACGGTCCCCGCCTTCTCGAAGACCTCGAGGTCGACGCACTCGACGACGGCCGTCTTGCCCAGGCGTTTGGCGGTCACGGCGGCGTGCGAGGTGGTGCCGCCGCGAGCGGTGAGGATGCCGCTCACGCGGGTGATCATGCCGATGTCCTCGGGCACCGTGTCCGGGCGGAGGAGGACGATGTTCTCGTCCGGGGCCTCCGCCAGCAGCCGGTCGATCTGCTCCGCGTTGACGGCGACGCGGCCGGAGTAGGCGCCGCCGGCGACCCCCATGCCGACCGCCACCGGCGGCCCGTAGTTGGGCGACGTGGTGTCGAAGTAGGCGGCGTCGCGGGTCTGCTCCTGCACGGCGGAGCGCTTCTGCAGGATGTAGAGGTCTGAGGCCGCCGGCGACTCGAAGGTGAACTCGATCTCCTGAGGGTCGAACTCGCGCTCTCCGACGAGATCCCGGGCGACGGCAAGGAGCTGCTGGTAGATGTCCGGGAAGTCGCGCTCCAGCGAGTGCTCCGTCCCGCGGTAGGTGAGGCTGCCGAGACGCTGCGCCTCGGAGATGGGCCAGGGGAAGACGAGACCGCCTACGAGGTCCTCGCCCTGGCTGCGCACGGCGAAGTCCCCGAACAGGCGGACCTGGCGGCTGTGCGGCTCGAGCGGGTTGTTGGTGAAGGTGACGCCCGAGCCCGACTCGCGGCTGAGGTTGCCGAAGACCATGCGCTGCATCACGACGGCCGTGCCCCACTCCTCGGCGACGCCGATGTACTGGCGGTAGACGCGCGCCGGGGCGGAGTCCCACGACTCGAGCACCTTGCGCATGCACGCGACCACCTGGGCGAAGGGCTCGTCGACGAACACGACGCCGTGGTCGCGGGCGCGGGACTTGTAGGCGAAAGCGATCTCGCGCATCTGCCCCGCGGTGAAGTCGACCTTCTGCCCCACGCCGTACCGCGCCTTGTACTCGGTCATGATGGCGTCGAAGAAGTCGCGGTCGATGCCGTAGGACATCGCCCAGGACTGGAGGAAGCGGCGGTAGCTGTCCCACGCGGCCCAGGACGTCTCCGGCCGCCGCGCGAACACCTCGACGAGCTCGTCGTTGAGGCCCACGTTGACGAAGGTCGTCATGAGGCCGGGCATGGAGATCGCCGCGCCGGACCTGATGGACAGCAGCAGCAGCCGGCGCGGGTCTCCCAGCCGGAGGCCCGCCCGGCGCTCGAGCGCGTGGACGGCCTCCTGCACGCGCCGGATGGTGTCGTCGTAGAGGGGCGGGTACGACATCGCCGGCACCGCGCCGAAGAGCTCGGTGCTGAGGACGAAACCCTCGGGGACCCTGTGCCCGTAGGCGGCCATCTGCTTGAGGCCGAGCCCCTTGAACCCCAGGGTCGTCTGGTCGTCAGTACCGCGCTTGGGCTTGTGGATCGGCGAGACCAGGCGCTCCGGGTCGTAGTTCATCATCCGGGTGAGGCCGCGGCTGTCGAGCCGGCCGTTGAGCATGGAGATCTGGCGGAGCGCCATCGACAGGTAACGGTCGAGCGCCTGCAGCCCGAGGCCCGAGACGAGGACCTCGCGCAGGACGAGCTCGGCGACCGCGTCCACCGACAGGCCCCGCGCCTCGCACTGGCGCGGGTCGTTGACCAGCACGGCGTGCAGCACCTGCTCGTGGCTGAGCACCGAGGTGGACGAGAGCTCCGTCACGCTGTTGGACAGGAACTGGAACACGTTCTGGTACTGGCGGAAGGTGAAGTTGTGGCTGCTGAAGCTCGTCTCGAGCATCGTGAGGTTCGCGCTCAGGGCGCGCGAGTCGGCGCCGTCGACGGCCAGCGCGCGCTCCATGCGCCGGATGGCCGCCGCCATGCGGCGCAACGACT
>JBLMXT010000083.1:0-2867 GCA_050257915.1 Deltaproteobacteria bacterium | reverse complement strand
CAGGGGGCTGCCCGGCGCGCCGGCCGGCCGCACGGCGCCGGCCGGCGCCGCGGTCGACCCCGGACTCAGCCGGCGGGGCCGCGAGAGAGAGCTGATGCTCGAGGACGCGCCGGTGGACGCTGCGATCGGCCTGTCCTTCCCCACCCCGCCGCCAGCCGCGACGCATAGATCGCGGACGTACTCCTCACGCGAGCTGCCGCCGGGGCACGCGGATCTCGAGCAGGCCATCCGCCTCGAGCCCGACCAGGCCGCTGGATTCCTCGCCCCAGGCTCGGCTGCCCGGCCCGGGCGCGCGCGCCTCGCGGGCCTGCCTGACGAGGTCGCCGGCGTCGTGCGGGACTGGTTCGCGCTGCGGGAGCCGGCCGGGGCGCAGGAGCCCGCGCAGCGCTGGAGCACGGGCCACTCGGCGGAGGGCAAGCCGGAGCGCGTCGCGCACACCGCCGCTTCCCCGCGCCCGGAGCCCCCGCCCGCGGATGTGCTCTACGACCGCGTCGCCCGCTTCTGGCGCAGCGAGCTGCACGTCGATCCCGACGACGGACCCCTCCCCGACCTCGTGCCGCTGCTCGAGGACGGGTACGGAGCGCAGGTGATCGTCGCTCGCGTCGCCGGCGCCGCCGCCACCGCCGCGGGCGCCGACGCCCTCCCCGCCGCAGAGACGCCCGTGGCCGCCGCCTTCCGGGACGACGGCGTCCCGTTCATCTTCGTCAACGCCGCCCGCCCGGTCGTCCTCCAGCGGTTCGCTCTCGTCCACGCGTTCGCCCATCTGGTCCTCGGGCACGGCGACGTGGTCGATCACCGCATCGAGTGGAGCCGCAACGTGCCGCCGGAGGCGGCCGCCAACGACTTCGCGGAGGAGCTGCTCGCGCCCGTTCGCGCGGTCCAGCGCTGGTACGAGCGGCGCGGCTCGCCGCACCGGACCGGCGTCGACGACCTCCTCGACCTCGGCAACGCCTTCGGCGTCAGCGCCTGGGCCGCGCTGTACCGCTCCCGGGCGGCCGGCCGGGTGCAGGGCAAGCAGTTCCACCTGCTGCGGTCGGAGCTGCGGCGGCACGAGTGGGACCTGCTGCCTCGCCAGGCCTACCTGGGCGGGCTGCGCGACACCCTGACGCACCTCACGCCGGACGAAGCCCTGCCGCCGGGAGCCTACGGGGGGGCGGCGGTGCTGCGCGTGCCGGCCGCCATGCGCGCCTGGGCGCTCTCGGCGGTCAGCGGCGGCCGTCTGAGCCTGGAAGGAGCCGCCGCCATGCTGCGCCTCGAGCCCGGCGATCTGGCGAGGCAGCTCGCGCGCCTCGGGCTCGAGTAGCCGCCGCGTCCTTCACGGGCGCCGACGGACACGGCCGGGCAGGCCCCACTGCGACGACGGCGGGAGTGGCGGCGCCGCCGCGCCCCCGCTCCCGCCGTCGGGGCCGGGGGCCGCGCTCCGCGCGGCCGCCTCTCTCACACGATCTCGTGGTACTTGTACGAGATCTTCACCTTCGTCCGGTACGCGACGATCTGCTTGCCCTCGATCTTCATGTCGAACTCGACGGCCTCGGCGATACGCAGGTCCTCACGGTGGATGCCGGCCTTGTCCACGGCGTTCCGGGCAGCCTTCTCCCACGATTCGCTGCTCGAGCCGATGACTTCCATCACCCGGTAGACGCTGTCCGACATGGCGACTCCTTCTCTTTGCTGTGGTCACGAGTTGGTGAGGTATCTTAGCCGGAACCGGCGGAATGGGAACCTCCCGCACACGAACATCTGTCCGCCCCGCCTGCTACTCTCGCCCGCGAACGCCGCCGCAGGCCCCGGCTGCTCCGGCGGCCGGCCCGCGACGCGGTCGCTGCAGACCCTGCGTCTCCGGTCCCTGCGGCGGCGTTCCGTCCCGGTCCGCCGCGACCTCCGAGGAGCCGCAATGCCGCGCCCAGACGTCCTCTCCGGCCCCTTCGCGGAGGGGCGCCGCCTCTCACCCATCGCCGGCCGGTCGCCACTGTCGCTCGCCGGCTGCACCCCTGTGCCCGGCCCGAGTCGCCGGCCGGTGGCGGCCGTGACCGTGGACGACGAGCTCGTCTGGGTCACGGCGGTCCCCACGCTCGCGCTCGGGGCGGCGCGGGCACCGTCCCCCGCCGCCTTCGTCCACTTCTGCGTGCAGCTCGCGGAGGTCCTTGCGGCGGCCGGCTGCCCGGCCCACGAGGCGGCCCTCTCGGAGGCCGACCTGGTCGACGCCGCCGCGCGAGCCATCGCCGGCTACCTCGACGACCTTCCGGACCTGCCCCTCGTCGGCGAACCCTTCGGCGGCGAAGAGGGCAGCGACTGACAGGCTTCGCGCGCCCCGCGCGGCCGCGCAGGCAGGCGTAGTCGCCTGCCCGCGCCGACTTCTTGCTCAAGGAACCGAGGCGGCGGACCGACCCCGTGAGGGCAAGGCCTGTCCCCCCGCCGGGCTGGGGTCCACCCACCGCCGGTGTTTGTGGGGCAGGAGACAGCGACTGCGGGAGACCGGCGTCCACGTGACACGCGCCCACTCGGCTCGGCATCCGCGCCTCGAGCGCGCCCTCGCGACCACGTGCGTCGCGCTGGTCGCGCTGCTCGTGGCGGTCTGGGTCGCGCCGCGCGCGAGCGGGGCGGCCGCCGACTGGATCCGGACACCGTCTGTGCGCCTGCACACGATCGCGCCGCCGGACGGCGCGCGCCTCGTCGTCGCCGGACCCTCCGCCCGAGGCGCCGGCGCCCCGGTCACCCTCGACGCCGGCATGCAGTTCACCATGGTCGGCGTGACGTGCGACGTTCCCGCCGGCGGCGCGGTGACCCTGCGCCTGCGCACCAGCCTCGACGGCTCCGCCTGGGGGCCGTGGCTGGAGGCGCCGCTCGAGCTCGGCGGCGACGGCGCC
>JBLMXT010000082.1:0-5342 GCA_050257915.1 Deltaproteobacteria bacterium | reverse complement strand
ACGATCGTCGGCAAGCTCGAGTCGTTCAACCCGGGCGGCAGCGTCAAGGACCGGATCGGCCTGTCGATGATCGACGCCGCCGAGGAGGCCGGCCTGATCTCGCCGGAGAGGACGACGATCGTGGAGCCGACGAGCGGCAACACGGGGATCGCGCTCGCCATGGTCGCCGCGGGACGCGGCTATCGGACGGTGCTCACGATGCCCGAGACGATGAGCGTGGAGCGCCGCAACCTGCTGCGCGCGTACGGCGCCGAGCTCGTCCTCACGCCGGGCGCGCAAGGCATGAAGGGCGCCATCGCTCGCGCGGAAGAACTGGGCAGAGAGATCGAGGGCGCGTTCGTGCCGCAGCAGTTCGAGAACCCGGCCAACCCCGAGGTGCACCGGCGCACCACCGCCCGGGAGGTCTGGGACGACACCGACGGTCGGGTGGACGTCTTCGTAGCCGGCGTCGGCACCGGTGGCACCGTCACCGGCGTCGGGGAGGTCCTCCGAGAGCGTAAGCCCGAGGTGAGGATCGTCGCCGTGGAGCCCGCGGACTCGCCCGTCCTCAGCGGCGGGCAGCCCGGCCCGCACAAGATCCAGGGCATGGGGGCCGGGTTCGTCCCCAAGGTGCTGAACACGCAGGTCTACGACGAGGTCGTACAGGTGACCAACGAGCAGGCGCTCGAGGCGGCCCGGGAGCTGGCCGCAGAAGGCATCCTGGTCGGCATCTCCGCCGGCGCCAACGCCTACGCCGCGTACCTGGTCGGCAGCCGGCCGGAGAACCAGGGCAAGCTGATCGTCACCGTGATGTGCGACACCGGCGAGCGGTATCTCTCGACCGTGCTGTTCGCGGAGCCCGAGCCGGCGGAGGCGTCGACCGGCATCTGACCCGCGGCTGGCGCGTCCCGCTAGGCCAGCATCCGTTCCACGGCCTGCAGGGCCTTGACGCGGATGGGCTCGGGGACGACGACCTCGTGCTCGAGCACGTCGTCCCACTCGTCGCTCAGCGTCGCCACGCACTTCTCGAGTGTCGTGCGCTTCATGTTCGGGCAGACCGCCTGGTTCGAGGCGGGGATGAAGGTCCTCTCCGGGTACAGCGCGCCGAGACGGTACAGCAGCCCGGTCTCGGTGGCCACCACGAACGTCTTTGCGTCGCTGGTCTGGGGATAGCGGAGCATCCCCGACGTGCTCGTCACCACGTCGGCGATCTCGAGCACCTCGCGCCGGCTCTCCGGGTGGGCCATGAGCACGCTGCCCGGGTAGGCGGCGCGGATCTGCTCTATCTCCGCCGCGCGGAAGTCGTCGTGCACGTGGCACCAGCCCTGCCACAGGATCATCGTCTCCTCGCGGCCGGTCTGCCGGGCCACGTAGTCACCGAGGTTCCTGTCCGGGACGAAGATGATCTCCTGGTCCTTGGGGAACCGCTCCACGATCTGCACGGCGTTGGCGCTGGTGCAGCAGACGTCGGTCTCGGCCTTGATGTCCGCGGAGGTGTTGACGTAGGCGACGACCACGGCGTCCGGGTGCTCCGCTTTGAGCTTGCGCAGCCCGGCCACGGTGACCATGTCGGCCATCGGGCAGCCGGCGCGCTTGTCGGGCATCAGCACGGTCTTGTGTGGTGCGAGGATGTAGGCCGTCTCGGCCATGAAGTGCACGCCGCAGAACAGGATCACCTGGTGCGGGTCTTTGGCGGCGATGCGCGAGAGCTCGAGGGAGTCGCCGGTGTGGTCGGCGGCGTCCTGCACCTCGGGGCGCTGGTAGTTGTGGGCGAGGATCACGACGTCGCGTTCGGCGGCGAGGCGGCGCAGTTCTTTCTGAAGCGCGTTCAGCTCGGGCATGGGGTCACCGGCGGTCGGTCAGCGGGCGGGCGGGCCCGTCGGTTGGCGTGGAGCCCGATTATACGCTCGCGCCCTGCCGCGGGGCGCCGTCTCCGGCCCCGGAGCTTCCCGCCCTTCGGGACTCGACCTCTCGGTTCACCTCGACACCGACGAGCAGGGCGATGTTGAGCAGCCAGGCCCACACGAGGAACGCCACCGCGGCGCCGAGGGTGCCGTACACGCGGTTGTACGAGGCGAAGTTGTCGAGGTAGAGGCTGAACGCGGCGGAGGCGCCGATCCACAGGGCGATGCCGACCGCGGCGCCGGGGAGCAGCCACCAGAGCGCCGGCTGGCCGCGGCTCGGCGTGAACTTGTAGAGCACCGTGAACAGGAGCAGGCCGAGGGCGATCAGCAGCGGCCACTTGGCCCAGCTCCACAGGTGGAGCGGCCCGCGGCCGATCCCCGTGGCGTCGGCGACCCACTGGCCGAACGGGCCGACGAGGGCCACGGCGGCCGCCGTCACCGCGAGCAGGACCAGCAGCACGAGGGCGAGCCCGAGACGCAGCGGGATGCCCGTCCAGAACGGCCGCCGATGCGCGATCTCGTAGATCCGGTCCGACGCCGCCATGAACGAGCCCACGTACGCCGACGCCGCCCAGAGCGAGAAGACGAGGCTGACGCCGAAGACGACGCCGGAGTTCTGCGAGCGCAGGACGGACTCCAGCGTGGTGGAGACGAACTCGGCGGCCCACGGCGCCCCCAGCTCGCCGACTGTATCGAGCAGCGAGTGCACGGTGTCCGGCTGAAGCCCGACCATCCCGAGCAGCGAGACGATCACGATGAGCCCTGGCAACAGGGAGAGTACCGTGTAGTAGGTGAGCGCGGCCGAGAGCTGCGTGAGGTCGTGCGCGAGCACCTGGCCGAGCAGCACCGCCACCTCACGCCGGATACCGGCGGCGCCGCCGCCGGCCGCGTCACTCCCCGCCGCCGGTGCCTGCTTCTGCTTCGGTCCTTGCTCCGCCGCCATCGGCGCCTCCGCACCTCGTGCCCCCATGCCTCCCCGCGGGAGGTCGCGCCGCGGCGGAGCCGTTACTCGAGGTACTCGCCCGCCTTGGCCTTCACGGCCGTGATCACGCGGTTGGTGTTGCGGCGCGTGATGTGCACGCCGTCGTAGAACCAGCCGGCCTCGCCGTTGAAGCTGCTGATCGTCGTGAAGTCGAGGACCTTGATGCTCAGCGTCTGCTCGAGGGCGGCGAGGTAGTCGCGGAGCTGTTGCCGCTCGCCGCCCATGTCGTGCTCCTTCATGACGCGCAGCACGCGCGGATGGATGGGCATCATCACGATGACCGGCGTGGTCCCGTGCTCGTTGAGCAGCGCGATGGTCTTCTCGAAGTACTCTCTGGCGCGCGTGTCCGGCGCGGCCGACGTGCGGGTGTGGAGCATGCGCGCGATGTACTCGTCGAGGGCCTCGCGCAGCGTGTAGCCGGCGGCGAACCGCTGGTCGTACCGGTTCCATAGCAGGAGGCCCCGTGACGAGTAGCGGTTGTTCAGGAACCCGTAGCTTCGAGGCATCTCGGCGACCGAGTCGGGGAGCAGCCTGCGCTGCTGCGCCAGCAGGTCGTCCGGGAAGTACCGGTAGAAGCGCGCGTCCTGCAGCAGCGCCGGGTCCAGGTCGAGATCGCGCAGCATGCCGCTCTGCATGCCCCAGACCCATCGGATCTTCGCCTCGGGCCAGCGCCTGTAGAACCAGTTCAGGTAGCCCCAGGCTGCCTCGGGGCGGGCGCAGCTGTTGGCGATGTTGACGGCGCTCAGGCCCGTGCGCTGACGGGCGAAGGCCGGGTCGAAGCGCTGGCTGCGCGAGCCGCCGAAGAAGACCAGCCGTGGCGCGCGCTCGAGGTTGTCGCGCACGAGGTTCGCCTTGAAGCGGAGCTCCGACTTGACGATGAGCCTGGAGGGGTACGGGGGGTAGGTGGCGGCGCCGGCCGGCGCGGCGGCGAAGCCGACCGCGGCGAGGGCCGCCGCCGCGGCCACGACGACGATCACGCGGCGCCTCAGATTCCACTCCATCACGCTGCCCCCCTTCGGCCACGGACCGGCCGTGCACTGTGCGGTCCTCTTCCAGTATACCGTTCCCCGGTCGTACGCCCCTGGTGCTAGAGTGCGGCGGCACAGCGAAACCACCTCAAGAGGGAGTACCGATGCAGAGCAGAGGCGCCTCCATGGCGTTGTCCATCATCACCGGCCTGCTGATGATCGTCCTCGGCGGGCTGTTCCTCGCGCAGCCCGGGCTGAGCCTCGCCACCGTGATCTGGCTGGTGGGGATCTTCGCGATCGTCTACGGCCTGCTCCTCGCCATCGCCGGCATCGCCGGCCGTCACGAGGGCGGAGGCTGGGGGATCGCCGTCGGCGCGCTCGCGGTGATCATGGGCATCGTGACGCTCGCCTGGCCGGCGGCCACGGGTCTCGCGATCCTCTACGTCATCGCCGCCTGGGCCATCATCAGCGGCATCGCCGACATCGCCGGCGCCTTCATGGGCGGCATCAGTGGCGGCCGTCGTGTCTGGCTGGTCATCACCGGTCTGCTGGGCATCGCCGTGGGCATCTACTTCTTCGTCCACCCCGTCACCGGCGTGCTCGCGCTGCTGTGGGTGGTCGGCGTGTACCTGGTCGCGCTCGGCATCCTGCGCATCATCGCCGGGTTCATGCCGCCGCCGCGGCCGCAGGCCGCCTGAGCCGCACCGGACCGGCGCCCGTACGGCGCGAGGGCCGGCCGGGATCTCTCCCGGCCGGCCCTCTGCATGTGGCGCAGCTCATGGGCTTCGTCGCCGTTCCGGCGCCCCCGCCCCGTGTCACTCCTGTGGGGTCAGCCCTTGCCGGCGTCCGCGTCCGCGGCCCATCCGCGCACGGCCGCCAGCCGTTCCTTGAAGCCGGTCGCCTCGAAGATCGTCTGGACCTCCTTCACCACGTCGTCCGGCGGGAAGAGGTCGCCCAGCCCGAGCTCCGCGCGGATCTCCAGCAGGTGCTCCATGTAGTCGGTCCACTTCTCACCCCACGCCTCACCGATGGCGGGGAACATGAGGTGCGGGTCGCCGCCCATGCCCTTCTCGTAGAAGTTGCCGCACCACTCGGCGAACATCTCGACGTGCCGCCGGCCGCGGCCGTTCTCCACCTGCATGCCGCGCACCACCTGGTTGATCACCGCGACGCTGTTGTGTCGCGGGCAGCGGCTCTGGCAGGTGTAGCAGTAGTAGCAGTACCAGAGGCTGTCGTCCTCGAGCAGCGTCACGTCGCCGTCGAGGGCGCGGCGCGCCGTCTCGCGCGGCGAGTACTCGGTGAAGCGAGCCGCCGGGCAGCCGGAGGTGCAGACGCCGCACTGGATGCAGCTCTGGAAGCCGTCCTTGTGGTCGTGCATGCGCGGGTCCTCGAGGATGCGCTTGACCAGCTCGGGATCGCGCCGCGGGGCGGCCGCGAACGTGTCGTCCGCGATGTGCGCGTACGGGTTGTCCTTGGCGTCAGTCATCGGTGCGCTCCTCGGGGGCGGTG
>JBLMXT010000081.1:0-3196 GCA_050257915.1 Deltaproteobacteria bacterium | reverse complement strand
TCAGTCCAGCCATGGCTACTGAGCGGTGCACCTGCGGCGCCCCGCTCGAAAGTGCGCCTGCGGCGACTTTTCACACCAGGCTCCCGTCGTGGACGTGCTCGCGGTAGACGGCGCTGAACGACTCGTGGTCGACGCCGGCCGCGTGCTCGTAGGCGATGCGGCCGCCCTCGATGATCATGAGGTCCGTCCCCCACTCGAGGCCCTTGGCGATGTTGTGGGTGACCATGACGAAGGTGTGCTCGTCGCGGATCTCGGTGAGCAGGCCGTCGAGGATGTCGACGGCCCGGGGGTCGAGCCCCGAGTGCGGCTCGTCGAGGAGCAGGACGCGCGGACGGTGCAGCACGGCCCGCGCGATCGCCAGGCGCTGGCGCATGCCCTTGCTGTAGGTGCGCACCACGTCGTAGCGGCGCGCGGAGAGCTCGAGGCGCTCGAGCAGCTCCGTGATGCGCGCCTCACGGTCCTCCACGCCGTACATGTCGGCGTAGAAGCGCAGGTTCTCCTGCGCGGTGAGATCCGGATAGAGCATGGCGTTGTGCGAGATGAAGCCGATGGCCCTGCGCACCGGCATGGGGTCCTCGCGCACGTCGTGGCCGGCGACCTTGACGCTGCCGCCGCTCGACGTGAGCAGCGTCGCGAGCACGCGCAGCGTCGTCGTCTTGCCGGCCCCGTTGGGGCCGAAGATGCTGAGGAACCCGCCGCGCGGCACGCCGAACGAGAGCCCCTTGAGCACCTCGCGGCGGCCGAAGGTCTTGCGCAGCCCCTCGACCTCGATCTCGAGAGAAGCCGCGCCGTCCTGCCGGTCGTGTGCGTCCGACATCGCGGCCTCCGTCAGGCGGTGGCGCCGTCCGCCTCGGCCGGTCTCACGGCCCGGGCCTCCTGCTCCTGCGTCTGGCGCTTGGGCCACAGGGAGACGACGGCGCCGGCGCAGAGGAGGATCGAGCCGATCCACACCCAGCGGATGAGCGGAAAGACGACGATGCGCAGGGCGATGGTCTCGGAGGTGCCGTCGAACGGCTCGTCGGCCACCACGAAGAGGTCCTCGAACGGACGGCCGAGGATCACGGCCCGTACGGCCGCGCCGCTCACGGGATACACGTCGGTGTGCGGCCCGACCGTACCGAGCGCCTGGCCGTCCTTGGTCACGGCGAAGGTGGCTTCCGCGCGCGTCGAGTTCTGCGCGCCGGTGCTCTCCTCCATCCCCTTGTAGGTGAGCGTGTAGCCGTTGAGGCTGGCCGTCTGGCCCGGCTCGACCTTGACGATCGTCGACTGCTCGACCTTGTAGACGGTGGATCCGAGCAGGCCGGCGACCACCAGCACCATGCCCATGTGGACGATGTAGGCGGCGGTGCGGGTGCGGCTGCCCGTGAAGGCCTTGCCGAGGCCGGACCAGAGGCTGTTGCCGGGTCCGGCCGCCCGCCGCGCGGCGCGCAGCACGAACTGGATGACCGCGCCGAAGGCGAAGCCGCAGACCAGCAGCCCGATGAAGCCCCAGATGTTGGACTGGAAGCCCAGGTACAGCCACAGCGGGATCGAGGCGAGCATCGTCACCGTGGGCAGGATGAGCGTCTTGCGCAGCTCCGCGCCCTCGGTCTTGCGCCAGGCGAGCAGCGGGCAGATGGCGATCATGGCGAGGACGACCACGCCCAGAGGCTGGGCCACGGCGTCGTAGGTGCTCGCCCCGACCGTCCGTTCCATGAGCAGCGGCACGGCGACCGTCGCGAAGGCGATGGCGACGGCGAACAGCGTGAGCAGCAGGTTGGTGACGTAGTAGAGGAAGTCGCGGGAGAGCCAGCTCTCGATGTCGTCGCGGCTCTCGAACCTGTGCCAGCGCCAGACGATGAGCGCGGCGCTGCCGACGGCGGTCACGACGAGGAGGGTCGAGAGGATCCAGATGAGCACCGGGTTACGGCCGAACGCGTGGACCGAGCTGATGAGGCCGGTGCGCGTCGTCCACGTGGCGAGGATGGTGAAGAAGAAGGTCGTGGCGGCCAGGCCGAGCGCCCAGCGCTTGAACAGACCACGTGCCTTGTAGAGCGTGAAGGCGTGGAGCAGGGCGGTCGCCGTCAGCCAGGGGACGAGCGAGGTGTTCTCCACCGGGTCCCAGGCCCAGTAGCCGCCGAAGCTGAGCACGACGTACGCCCACCAGGCGCCGAGGCCGATGCCCAGGCTGAGGAAGAGCCAGCCGAACACGGCCCACTTCTGCGAGCGCTGCACCCAGAGCTTGTCACCGCGGCCGAGCAGCAGTGTCGAGACGGCGAAGGCGAACGGCACGGCGAGACCCACGTAGCCGATGAACAGGGCCGGCGGGTGCAGCACCATGCCCGGGTGGAGGAGCAGCGGGTTGAGGCCGAACGGCATGGCGCCCGGCTCGGCCGCGAGGAACGGGTTGGAGCCGCTGTCGAAGATCATGAGCGCGGCGAACACGGCCGCGATGACGGCGAGCACGGCGACGGCGCCGCCGGTGAGCCGCTCCAGCCTGTTGAGGTCGATCACGGCGATCACGATGACCGCGATCGCCAGGCACAGCAGCCAGAGCAGGAACGAGCCCGACTGCCCGGCCCAGAAGCCGGCGATGCGGTAGAAGACGGAGAGAGACGTGTCCGAGTTCTCGACCACGTAGGCGAAGCTGAAGTCGCCCTTGAGGAACGCCTGCAGCAGCACGGCGGAGGCGATGACGGTGGTGAGGAAGAAGCCGTAGGCGGCGTAGTAGCCGTAGCGGATGAGGTCTTTGCGCTCGGACCAGGCGCCGAGGGCGAGCAGCCAGGCTGCGCCCAGGGCGAGGATGAGCGTGGCTACGAGTGAGTATGTACCGAGATCTCGCAAGCGTCAGACCTCACTGCCCCGTCGTCTGGGCAGCGGGTGACGCGGACCCCTCGTACTTGCTCGGGCACTTGGTCTGGAGCTGGTCGGCCGTGATCAGCGCCCCGTTGGAGGCGTACTTGCCGATGACCACCACGTCGACGCCCGCCTCGAACGTGCCGGGCATCTGGCCGCTGTAGAGCACGTTGACGGTGTCCGTCTTGCCGGTGAGGTCTTCGATGGTGAAGCGCACGCCGTTCGCGTCGCGCTCGATGGTGCCGTCCAGCACCCTGCCGCCGACCTTGACGTTCTTGCCGTCGAATTGTCCGGTGGCGAGATCCGCCACCTGCCGGTAGTACGCGCCCTGGGTGTTCAGCAGGTAGACGACGACCCCGAT
>JBLMXT010000080.1:0-3086 GCA_050257915.1 Deltaproteobacteria bacterium | reverse complement strand
GCAAGATGCGCATGAACTACATCCGCATCCTGCCCGGCGACAGGGTCAAGGTCGAACTGTCGCCCTACGACCTCAGCAGAGGCAGGATCACGTACCGGTTCAAGTAGCGGCTCGCGAGGAGTCGCCCGGAGGCGGTGTGCCACGGCCGCAAGGCCCGTCACGCCCGTTCAGCGAGGATCACCGATGAAGGTAAGAGCGTCAGTCAAGCAGATGTGCGAGAAGTGCAAGATCATCCGCCGTCACGGCACGGTGCAAGTGATCTGCTCGAACCCGCGTCATCGTCAGAGGCAGGGGTAAGTCCGCATGGCACGTATCGCAGGCGTCAACATCCCGCCGCAGAAGCGGGTGGAGATCGGGCTCACGTACATCTACGGCATCGGCCGCTCGACCTCCAACAAGGTACTCGCGATCGTGGGCATCGACCCCAACACCAAGGTCCGCGATCTGACGGAAGAAGAGATCATCAAGCTGCGGGACGCCATCGACCGTGAAGTCACCGTCGAGGGCGACCTGCGCCGGGAGCGCTCGCAGAACATCAAGCGCCTCATGGACATCGGCTGCTACCGGGGCATCCGCCACCGTCGTGGCATGCCGGTGAACGGGCAGCGCACGCGCACCAACGCGCGCTCCCGCAAGGGTCCGAAGCGGACGATCAGCGGCAAGCGCAAGAAGTGACCGCAGAGAGCGGAGGAGTAGAGCAGAGTGGCTAAGCCCCAGAGAGCCAAAGGTCGTCAGCGCCGCAAGGTCCGCAAGAACATCGCCGTCGGCCAGGCGCACATCAAGACGTCGTTCAACAACACCCAGGTGACGCTCACCGACAAGGAGGGCAATGTCATCGCCTGGGAGAGCGCCGGGTCGGTCGGGTTCAAGGGATCGCGCAAGAGCACCCCGTTCGCCGCGCAGGTGACCGCAGAGTCATGCGCCAAGAAGGGCATGGAGCACGGCCTGCAGAAGGTCGAGGTCTTCGTGCGCGGGCCGGGCTCGGGCCGCGAGACCGCGGTGCGTTCGCTGCAGGCCGCCGGCCTCGAGATCATCAGTGTCAAAGACGTGACGCCGGTGCCGCACAACGGCTGCCGCCCGCGTAAGCGTCGCCGGGTCTAGGAAGGTCCACGTGGCGAAAGATACATCACCGCAGTGCAAGCAGTGTCGCCGTGAGTCGGAGAAGCTCTTCCTCAAGGGCGAGCGCTGCCTCACCGACAAGTGCGCCGTAGAACGGCGCGCATACCCGCCGGGCGAGCACGGCCGCGGCCGCATCAAGCAGAGCGAGTACCTCCTCCAGCTGCGAGAGAAGCAGAAGGCGCGCCGCTACTACCAGGTGCTCGAGAAGCAGTTCCACCACTACTACGTGATGGCCAGCCGCAAGGACGGCATCACCGGCGAGAACCTGCTCCGCCTGCTCGAGATGCGCCTCGACAACGTCGTGTACCGGCTCGGCTTCGGCGCCTCGCGCCGTCAGGCCCGTCAGCTCGTGCGGCACGCTCACTTCACCGTGAACGGCAAGAAGGTCGACATCCCGTCGTACCAGGTCCGCCCTGACGACGTGGTGGCGATCCGCGCCAGCAGCAAGGCCACGGAGACGGTGCGCGCGGCGACGGACCTCACGTCGTCGGTGTCGCCCTGGCTCCTGGTCGACCACGACAATCTCACCGGCAAGGTCCTGCGCGCCCCCGAGCGCGATGAGATCGACGCCCCGGTGCAGGAGCAGCTCATCGTCGAGCTGTACTCCAAGTAATCCGCTGCAGCAACGTACCCGCGGCGAAGACTCTACAGGAGGCCAGTTGCTACAGTTTCAGATGCCCAACATCACGCGAGAGCAGCTCGCGGGCAACCGCGCGCGCTTCGAGGTCGAACCGCTCGACCGCGGCTTCGGGCATACGTTCGGCAACGCGCTGCGCCGGGTCCTGCTCTCGTCGCTCGAGGGCGCAGCTGTCAGCTCCGTCAAGATCGAGGGGGTGGCGCACGAGTTCACGACCATCAAGGGCGTGAAGGAAGACGTCACCGACATCATCCTCAACCTCAAGGAACTGGTCTGCCGCCTGCACGGCGAGCTCGACGAGGTCCAGGTGCGGCTGTACAAGGACAAGCCCGGCAAGGTCGTGGCCGCCGACATCGACATCCCGGCGGAGCTGGAGATCCTCAACCCGGACCACCACATCGCGACGCTGTCCGACGGCGGCGCCATCGAGATGATGCTCACGATCCGGCGGGGCACGGGCTACGTGGCCGCCGACGGCAACAAGACCCCGGAGACGGTCATCGGCGTCATCCCGATCGACTCCATCTTCAGCCCGATCAAGCGCGTCTCGTATCACGTCGAGAGCGCTCGCGTCGGCCAGCGCACCGACTACGACAAGCTCATCCTCGACATCACGACGAACGGCGCCCTCATGCCCGAGGAGGCGCTTCGCGAGGCCGCCGAGATCCTCGTCGACCGGATGTCGATCTTCACCGACCCCGACCGCACGCGCAGCAACGAGGAGTTCCCCATCGAGGGGCTCACCTCAGCGCCGGCCGGCGGCGGTATGGACGACGTGCTCATCGAAGAGCTCGAGCTCGGCGTCCGTTCGTACAACTGCCTCAAGCGCGAGGGCATCCAGACCGTCGGCGACCTGGTCTCCAAGACAGAGGCCGAGCTGCTCAACATCCCCAACTTCGGCAAGAAGAGCATCGACGAGGTCAAGGACAAGCTCACCGAGCGCGGGCTCTCACTCCGGGGTGACGAGTAACATGCGCCATCAGAACTCAGGCCGCAAGTTCAACATGGCCCCGAGCCAGCGCCGGTCGCTGCTCTCGGGCCTGGCCTGCCAGGTACTCGAGCACGAGAAGGTCAAGACCGGCGTGGCGCGCGCCAAAGAGGTGCGCCCCATGGTCGAGGAGGCCATCACGCTCGGCAAGCGCGGCGACGTCCACGCCCGCCGGCAGGCGATCGCCATGCTGCGCAACAAGAAGATCGTCTACAAGCTGTTCAATGACGTAGCGCCGCGCTACGCCGACCGCAACGGCGGCTACACGCGCATCATCAAGCTCGGGCCGCGCCCCGGCGACGGCAGCGAGCAGGCGTACATCGAGCTGGTCTGACGGCCGGC
>JBLMXT010000079.1:0-8240 GCA_050257915.1 Deltaproteobacteria bacterium | reverse complement strand
ACCGCCGCCGGCCTGCCGCCCGACGGCTCGGTCGCGTTCGGCCTCGCCTGGGCCGGTGTCGGGCTGGCGTTCGCAGCTGTCGCGGCCGTCGCCGCGCAGCTGACGACGAGCGCGCGCACGGCCACAGCAGTCTCCGCGACCGTGCTCGCCGTCGTGTACCTGCTCCGCGCCGTCGGCGACGCGGCCGGCGAGACCGGCCTCGGGTGGCTCACCTGGCTGTCCCCCATCGGCTGGGCCCAGCAGTTCCGGCCCTATGCGGGGGACCGCTGGTGGGTCCTGCTGATCACGCTGGGCTTCGCCGTCGCGGTCGCGGGCGCCGCGTTCGTGCTGGCGGCGCGGCGCGACCTCGGGGCCGGGCTGCTGTCGGACCGGAGCGGTCCGGCGAGCGCGAGCGCCTCGCTGCGCAGTCCGCTCGCGCTCGCCTGGCGCATGCACCGCGCCGCGCTTCTGGGCTGGGCTGTCGGCTTCGCCCTGGTCGGCGCCCTGATCGGCGCCCTCGCGTCCACCGTGGGCGAGTTCCTCAACAACGACAGCGCGCGCGATCTCATCACCAAGCTTGGCGGAGAGAAGGGCCTCATCGACGCGTTCCTCGCGCTGGAGCTTGCCGTCGCCGGGATCGTCGCCTCCGCCTACGCCATCCAGGTCGTGATGCGGCTGCACGGGGAGGAGACGGCGCTGCGCGCCGAGCCGGTGCTCGCTACCTCTGTCGGCCGCGTGCGCTGGGCGCTGAGCCACATGCTCGTCGCCGTCGCGGGCACCACCCTGCTGATGGTCCTCGTCGGCGCGGGCGCCGGCCTCGTGCGCGCCGCCCAGACCGGCGTCGCCGGCGACGCCGGCGGCGTGGTCGCCGCCGCGCTCGTGCAGCTGCCCGCGACGTGGGTCGTGGCCGCCATCGTGGTCGCCGCGTTCGGCCTGGCGCCCCGGTTCGTCGCCGTCGGCTGGGCCGCGCTGGCGGCATTCATCGTCCTCGGCGAGCTGGGTCCGCTGTTCGACCTCAGCCAGTGGGTCATGGACCTCTCGCCCTTCGCTCACGTGCCCAGGTTGCCCGGCGGACCCTTCAGCGCGACGCCGGTCGTGGCGCTCACCGCGGTCGCCGCTCTCCTCGCCGCGGCGGGACTCGTCGGGCTGCGGCGCCGGGACATCGGCAGCTCGTAGCAGCGACCGCCGCCGGGTCACCGCTCGGTACTATGATGAGCGAAAGCGTGGTCCCACGAGCAGGGAAGGGTGAGACAAGTGAGCGACACGGGCCTCGAGAAGATCCTCGGCGACCTCTACCCGTACAGGAGCACCACCGAGACCTTCAGGCGCGTGCCGGCGGAGCCCGTCGACAAGGCGGCGATCCAGGCCGAGGTCGCGGGCCTCGCGCACGCCGAGGACGAGCTCGCCGACAGGGGCGCCGTGTCGGGCAGCATCTACGCCGGCGACCACGCCCACTACCACTTCCTCGGCCAGGTGTTCGACCACTTCTCGCACGCCAACGTCCTGCAGCGCGACATGTACCCGAGCGCGACCAAGTTCGAGGGCGAGATCATCGCCATGACCTCCGACCTCCTGCACGGCACGGGCATCGGCGTCGTGACCAGCGGCGGCTCCGAGAGCCTCATGACCGCGCTGTACGCGTATCGCGAGCGGGCGCGGGCCCGCGGCGTGACCAGGCCGAACCTGGTCATGCCGGTGACCGCGCACTGCTCGCTGGACAAGGGCGCGCACTGGATGGACGTGGAGGTGCGGCACGCGCCGCTCACCGACGGCTACCTCGCCGACGTCGCCGCCATGGCCGAGCTCGTCGACGACCAGACCGTGGCGCTGGTCGGCAGCGCGGGCAACTACGCGCACGGCCTCATCGACCCGATCGAGGAGCTCGCCGACCTGGCGCGGTCGCGGAACGTCGGCCTGCACGTCGACGGCTGTCTCGGGGGGTGGCTGCTCCCGTGGGTCGAGCGCCTCGGCTACGAGGTCCCGCCGTGGGACTTCCGCGTCCCCGGTGTGACGTCGATCTCCGCCGACACGCACAAGTACGGGTACGCGCTCAAGGGCTCGAGCGTGCTGCTGTACCGCGACAAGGAGCTGCGCAAGCACCAGTACTTCACGTACCCCACCTGGCCCGGCGGCCTCTACGTCTCGCCGGGCTTCGCCGGCTCGCGCAGCGGCGGCATCCTCGCGTCCACGTGGGCGGCGCTGGTGGCCACGGGGGAGTCGGGCTACCTCGCGGCCGCCGACGCCATCATGACGACGGCGACGACCATCAAGGAGGGGATCCGCGACGGGATCCCCGAGCTCGAGGTCATCGGGGATCCCCTCTTCCTCATCGCCTTCAAGGCGGCGGACGATCTCGATATCTACCTCGTCAACGACTCGCTCATCGCCCAGGGCTGGCGGATGATCGCCCTGCAGCTGCCGCCGGCGCTGCACTTCTGCATCACACGCCCGAACGCGCGCCCCGGTCTCGCCGACGAGTACCTGGAGGCTCTGCGGACCGCCGTGGCGTACGCGCGGGAGCACAAAGGCAAGAAGGCGCTGTCGGGCGCCGTGTACGGCTTCGGCGGCACGGCGCTCGGCACCGAGATGGTCAAGTTCGCCATGGTCCGCTTCCTCGACGCGATGCACGACCTGCCGGACGAGCCGGGTCCCGCCTGATGCGCGAGCCGTGGATCCTCGCCGTCGACCTCGGCAACGGCGGGCCCAAGGTCGCCGTCGTCTCGCTCGAGGGCGAGGTGCTGCGCGTGGCCTTTCGTCCCGTGCGCGCCCGCATCGGCCTCGACGGCGCCGCCACCCAGGACGCGGGCGAGTGGTGGACCGGGCTGAGGTCGGCCGCGCGCGAGGCGATCGCCGCGGCGGGGGCCGACGGGGGCCGGCTGCACGTCGTCGCCGTCACCGGCCAGTACGGCTCGTCGGTGCCGGTGGGCGCCGACGGCGAGCCGGTGGGGGAGGTCCTGCTGTGGGCCGACACGCGCGCTCGCGACCTGGCGCGGGAGGTCATCGGGGGCCCGCTGAACATCGGCGGCTTCGCCCCGCACAAGGTGCTGCCGTTCGTGCGCATCACCGGCGGGGCGCCGTCGCCCAGCGGCGCCGACCCCACGGGTCACGCGCTGCTGCTCAAGGAGCGCCTGCGTGAGGTCTACGAGAAGACCAGGGTCATCCTCGAGCCGGTGGACTACCTTGGCCTGCGCTTCACGGGTCGCGCCGCCGCCACCCCGGCGTCCATGCTGGCCTCCTGGCTCACCGACAACCGCATCGGCGCTCCGTTCGGGTACGTCGACGACCTCCTGGTGCGGGCGCGCCGGGACAAGTCCAGACTCCCCGAGCTCCTGCCCACCGGCGCGGTGCTGGGGTCGCTTCTCCCCGACGTCGCCGACGAGCTCGGCGTCGCCGCGGGCGTCCCGGTCGTCTGCGGCGTACCCGACCTGCACGCCGCCGTCATCGGCTCCGGCGCCATCGCTCCCTTCGACACGCACGTCGCCATCTCCACGACGGCGTGGATCAGCGCCCGGGTCCCCTTCAAGCGCACCGACATCCTGCACCAGATCGCCACGGTCCCCGGCATCGACGCGGCACACCCGATCGTCGTCAACAACCAGGAGACGGGAGGCGCCGCGCTCCACTGGCTGCGCGAGCAGATCGTGGCGCCCAACGACGGCCTCATGGGCGGCGGCAGCGGGATCGGGGCGGAGGGCGCGGCCGCCGAGGCGCTGGCGCCCTCGTTCGACGACCTCATACGGCTGGCGGCGCAGGCTCCCGCCGGGTGCGAGGGCCTGCTGTTCATGCCGTGGCTGAACGGTGAACGAAGCCCGGCCGAGGACAAGGTGGTGCGCGCCGGCTGGCTCAACCTCTCGCTGCGGTCGGACCGCGCGATGCTGGTGCGCTCGGTGCTCGAGGGGGTGGCCTACAACGCCCGCTGGCTGTTCGACGCCTACGAGAAGTTCCTCCGGCGTCCCGTCCCCAAGGTCCGCATCCTCGGAGGAGGGGCGCAGAGCGAGCTCTGGTGCCAGATCTACGCCGACGTCTTCGCACGACCCGTGGAGCAGGTCGCGGACCCACGCAACGCGCAGCTCCGCGGCGTCGCCCTGTGGGCCCGTATCTGCCTGGGAGAGCTGACGCTCGAAGACGTCCCCGGGCTCGTGCCCGTGCCGAAGAGCTTCGTGCCCACGGATGCCGCCGCCGTCTACGCCCGCCGGTACGCGGAGTACCGCAAGCTGTTCGGCCGCCTCAAGGGCCTCTATCACCGCCTGAACGGCGGCTGAGCGCCCCGCCCGCCTACTCGAGGTACTCCTGCAGGCACTGCGCCTCGCGGATCGCCTTGAGCTTGGCCAGCGTCCGCGCCTCGATCTGGCGGATGCGCTCGCGCGTGACCCCGAACACCTGGCCGACCTCTTCCAGCGTGCGGGGGCGGCCGTCGTCGAGACCGAAGCGCAGGCGGAGCACGGTGCGCTCGCGGCGCGAGAGCAGGCCGAGCACGGCCATGATCTCCTCGTGCCGGACGATCTCGGCGACCTCCTCCACGGGCGCCGCCGACTTGGTGTCCTCGACGAAGTCGCCGAGCTGGGAATCGCCTTCGTCGCCGACCTGCTGATGGAGGCTCGCCGGCTCCTGGCTGATCCGCTGGATCTCGCGGATCTTCGCCACCGTCACCCCCATCTCGGCGGCGATCTCCTCGGGGACCGGCTCGCGGCCGATCTCCTGGATGAGCAGCCGCTGCACGCGGACGTAGGTCTGGATGTTCTCGACCATGTGGACGGGGACGCGGATGGTGCGCGACTGGTCCGCCAGGGCCCGGGTGATAGCCTGGCGGATCCACCAGGTCGCGTAGGTGCTGAACTTGAAGCCGCGCCGGTAGTCGAACTTCTCCACGGCGCGCATCAGCCCGAGGTTGCCCTCCTGGATGAGGTCGAGGAGCGGCATGCCCCTGCCGGCGTGCCGCTTGGCGATGCTGACCACCAGGCGCAGGTTGGACTCGATGAGTTTGCGACGCGCGGCCGCGTCGCCGCGCTCGATGCGTCTGGCGAGGGCGACCTCCTCCACGCCGGTGAGCAGCGGCACCTTGCCCATCTCGTGGAAGTAGAGGCGCACGGGGTCGCTGCTGACGGCTTTGACGGACAGGTCGAGCTTGGCCCCGGCGTCGCCGTCCTCCGCCGTCTCGCCGGCGGCGTCGGTCTCGGCGCGGGCGTCGTCCTCGATGATCTCGATGCCCATCTCGGCGAGGACGATGAGCAGGTCCTCGAGCTGGGCGGCGGTGACCTCGACGTCGCGCAGCGCCGTCGCCACGTCGCCGCTGCTCAGGCAGCCCAGCTCGTGGCCCTCCTCGATGAGGCACGTGACCTCGACGCAGTCGATCAGCGCCGCGGAGGGCACGGTGGTCTCGTCTGCCGGAGCGGGATCGGGCACGCGCTGTCTCCTGCCGTTGGCCCTGCGCCCAGGTGATGGGACGGCGAGTGCGCGGTGGAGCCGGGGCGCCGGCATCCGCCGCTCGCGGCGGGCGACGCGGGCGCCGAGTCGAGCACGAGAGACGTCAGGCGACGAGCGGAGCGAGGCTGCCAGTGTAACAGGCCGCTGCCCCCGGCGCTCGTTCCCGACGGCGCGCGACCGGAGGCCGGGACGCGAGTGCGCCGGCGGGCGCCGTCACTCGCCATCTGGTACACTCTCGCGCGACGGGTCGAGTTGGGCCCGCGGAATTGCGACGTGACGCACCGCATTTCGACGCGGACGTCACGTCTTTTTTTGCCCGAGTGAGGGCGAAGGGACTTGATCAGCATGGCAACAGGCAAAGTGAAGTGGTTCAACGCGGCCAAGGGCTACGGGTTCATCGAGCAGGCCGACGGCGACGATCTGTTCGTCCACTTCTCTGAGATCCAGAGCGAGGGCTTCAAGTCCCTCGACGAGGGTCAGACCGTCTCGTTCGAGGCGGGTACCGGCAAGAACAACAAGCCGCAGGCGACGAACGTGCGCATCATCTCGTAGCACTGCGCTTCGCGACTGGCGATCATCCCGAGGACCGTGCGGCTCCACGAGCCGCACGGTCCTCGTTCTTCGTGGTCTCACCGGCCGCGCCTGGCCGCCTCGTGGATGGCCCGCGTCAGGGCGTCGTGGCGCGAATCCTTGATGAGGTAGCTGGCGGCCCCGCCGTCGAGCGCCGCCTTGGCGAGCGCGTTGTCGCCGGCGCCGGAGAGGATCACTACCTGGCCGCGCGGATACGCGACGCGTACCCGCGCCGTCGCCTCCGCACCGTCCATGACCGGCATGCGCAGGTCCATCAGGGCGACGTCCGGGAGGAGGCGGGGCACCAACTCGAGCGCCTCCAGCCCGGTGGATGCCTCGCCGACGACGTCGATCGCGGGGTCTCTCGACAGCAGCGCCCGCAGACCGTCCCGGACCAGCTCGTGGTCGTCGACGATCAACACTCTGACCCGCCCCTGCGGCACCCACACCTCCCGGCACCCGCCAGCTCGACCTTCGCCGGAGACCTGCCCGGCGATCCCATTCTCTTCCAGTGTGCCCCGGCCGGCCGAGGGTTCAGCGTCGACTCTTCCGTAGCCGCGAGGCCCAAGCGGAGTCGCGAGCCGCGGCGCGTGGGGCCGCGGCAGGCTACCTTCGCTGATGAGCCGGCGCCGGCGGCGACGGCCGCGGCCGCGGTCAGCCCAGGACGTACGGCAGGTCCGACGTAGCAGTCGGGTAGCTCCAGGTCATGGCCGTGAGGTCGGCGGCGGTGAGGCCGTGCCGGATGGCCAGGGCGAGGACGTTGACGACCTCGTCGGCGTTGACGCCGAGCAGGTGCGCGCCGAGGAGGCGGCCGCCGGGCGCCTCCGTGACGACCGCCATACCGGCGTGCGTCTGGCCGACGCGCCGCTGGCTGAACCACGCGCTCGCGTCGGCGCGCTCGACGTGGACGTCGCCCCGCGCGTCCGCTTCGGCCGTGCTCATGCCGACGGCGGCGAGGGGCGGGTCGCTGAAGCAGACGCTCGGCACGCCGCGGCCGTCGTAGACGGCATCCTCACCGAGGATGCCGGCCGCGACCACTTTGCCCTCCCTGGAGGCGACCGGCGTGAGCGGCAGGCCCTTGTCGGCGGCGTCGCCGGCCGCCCACACGTGCGCGTCGTCCACGCTCCGCAGGTGCTCGTCGACGCGCACCCCGCGCGGGCCGGCCGCGATGCCCGCGGCGTCGAGGCCGAGGTCGTCCAGGTCGGCGACCCGGCCGGCGCCGTGCACCACGAGGTCGGCGGGCACCTCGCCGCTCTCGTGTACGACCACGAGCTCCTCGCCGCGCCGGGTGACCTCGCGGACCGGGGCATCCGTGAGCACGTCGACGCCGAGCGAGCGGTACCGCTCGACCAGCACGTCGGCGAGCTGCCGGTCGAAGCCCTTCAGCACGCGCGCCGAGCGGTGCAGGATCGTCACCGCGGCGCCGGCCATGCGCGCGAGCCAGGCGAACTCGAAGGTGATGTAGCCGCCGCCGATGAAGGCGACGCGCGGCGGCAGGTCCCGCAGCTCCAGGAACCCGGTGCTCGTCGTCACGAGCTCCTCGCCGGGGATGCCCAGATCCGCGGGCCGGGCGCCGCTCGCCACGACGACCTCGGCGGCCTCGAGTGTCCGGCCGTCCAACTCGATCTCGTGCGCGCTCCGCAGTCGCGCCGTGCCGTGCAGGGTCTCGGCGCCGGCGTCGCGCATCCAGCTCTCGATCCGCTCGGCGACCGGATCGGTGAACGTGCGCTTGCGCGCCATCAGGGACGGCCAGTCGATGGCGGGCGAGCCCACGAGCCCGCGGCCGTCCAGGCCGCGCGCGCGGCTCACCGCCTCGGCCGCCGCCAGCAGCACCTTCTTGGGGTCGCAGCCGCGCTGCCCGCAGGTGCCGCCGTAGGGGAGGCGGTCCACGACCGCCATGCGCAGGCCCTCCCGCGCGCACCGCGGCGCCACGTTCTGGGCGGCCGTACCGCTGCCGATGACGACGACGTCGTATCCGGGCATCGCACACTCCTTCGCTCGCGTTGGGCGTGGTATGCCCGTCCTGCCGACAGCCGGCACCCTTCCACCGCAGTCGGGCGCGGACGGTCACCACGCGGATCTCTCGCGAGTGTTCGGGATCCATTCACGATCGGTCAGGCCCGGACGCTGAGCGCCCTTGACACGGGCTCGTCTGGTCGTAGGATGCGATCATCTTTGAACGGTAGTGATTGTTGATGATTGATGGCCCGCAGGCGTAAGACTTCAAAGGGGAAGCAGGTGGCCACACCGGCGCCGCGCGAGATGTT
>JBLMXT010000078.1:0-9398 GCA_050257915.1 Deltaproteobacteria bacterium | reverse complement strand
GGCGGGCCGGCCCCGTCCTCATCCAGCGGATGCGCGCCGCCTCAGAAGGTCCTGTAGAGCTCCTTACCCGCGGCGCAGTAGGGGCACTTGTCGGGCACGTCGCCGATCACGGTGTGGCCGCAGACGAGACAGACGCTCACCGGCTCGTCGGCGATGTCCTTGCCCGCGAGCACCTGCTCCCGGGCGTCGGTGTACTGACCCTTGTGGTCCACCTCGGACTTGAGCGCGTAGTTGATGCTGCGCACGGCCTGGTTGTTGCCCTGCAGCTTGGCGATCCCGTGGTAGGCGGGGTACATCTCGTCGACCTCAAAGCTCTCGCCGCCGAACGCCGCCGCCAGGTTGTCGGCCGTGCTCCCGATGCCGCCCATCACGCGCAGGTGGTTGCGCGCGTGGCGCGTCTCGGCGAAGGAGATGGCGCGGAACAGCTTGGCGACGTTGGGATAGCCCTCTTCCTCAGCCTGGTCGGCCCACACGAGATACTTCTCGGCCGCCTGGCTCTCGCCGGCGAAGGCGGCCGCGAGGCTCTCCTTCGTCATCGCGTTGAGCTCTTCGGGCTTGGGAAGGCGCTTCTCCATGGCTTCGTCCATCAGAACTCCTTGAAGAACTCGCTGGTGGTGCCGCACTGCGTGCAGTAGGCGGGAGCCTTGTCGCCGACCACCGTGTGCCCGCAGACCGGACACACGAACACGGGCGTCGTGTCGAGGTCCTTCTCGCCCTCGACGCCCTTGAGCGTGGAGTCGTAGATGCCCTGGTGGTCCATCTCGGCCTTCAGGGCGTAGCGGATCGAGACCTGGGCGCTCTCGTTCTCCTGCAGCTTGGCCACCGCGTCGTACGCCGGGTACATCTCGTCGATCTCGAAGGTCTCGCCACCCCAGGCCGCCTTGAGGTTCTCGGCGGTGGTGCCGATGCCGCCGAGCACGCTGAGATGGTTGCGCGCGTGCGTGCTCTCCGCGTAGGCCACGGCGCGGAACAGGCGCGCGACGTTCGGGTAGCCCTCGGCGTCGGCGACGTCCGCGAACGCGAGGTACTTCTGGGAAGCCTGGCTCTCGCCGGCCAGCGCGGCGGCGATGTTGGCCGCCGTCATGTCGCCCTTGGCCTCCGGGGCGGGCGGGGTGTTCTTGAAGGGTTCGGCCATCGTGTCGTGCTCCTCCTTGTGGGGCGTGGGGCGCTGACCGGCGTGAGCCGCGCGCCCGGTTCCAGGGGTCGGCAGGGCGGACCCCTATGCTACCAGCGCCGTCGGCGGTCGCCGTTTGGTGGCGCAGAGCGGCGGGGACGGGCAGGGCGCGAAGCGCGTGACGGCCGCGCGCCCGCTCTCGCGGGGCGCGGCCGCCGGGCTGCCGGAAGGCAGGTCGAAGACTGTGGCGCCGGAGCGTCCGTGCACTGTGAGGGACACGCCGCTCAGGCGGCGGCAGCGGCGTGCGGCTCCAGGGCGGGGACGAGCCGGTGCAGCGCCGCGTGGATACGGCTCGAGCTCGCGCGGTCGAACAGCGCGTAGTAGACGTCCGGGCGCGACTGGCTGCGCGTGAACTGAGAGAGGTCGACGGTGAGGCCGGCGGCCCGGGCGTCACGGGCCTGCTCGCCGTCGATCGCGAGGAGCGCGGCCGTCGCCGGCACGCTCGCGTCGCTACAGAGTTCGGCGATGTCTTGCGGGTGACTCCAGAGGGAGAAGGCGAGCGGCTGGCCGCCGGCCTCGCTGAGCACGAGACGCACGCCAGGCTCGACCTCTCCGGTGAAATCGAAGTGGCGGCGGTCGGCGCCGCGTGCGGCCGCTACCGCCAGCTGCACGCGACGATACTTCTCGCCGAGGGCGACGGGGGTGGGACGTGCCATGGTGACCCTCCTGGTGCACTCCCCGTGAGCCTTCCGGAGCCCTTGGGGACGTTGCTCTCTTTCGCGCAGCATCTTCCCGGCCGAAGTGGCCGATAAACACCGCGCAGAAAGTGCAAACCGTGCCGCCCCGGGCGGCCGGGAGGGTCGCCTGCGGCGCAGGCGGCGGGTCAGCCGGCGCCGAAGCCGCCGCCCCCGCCGCCGCCCCCGCCGCCGCCGGAGAACCCGCCGCCGCCGCCGGAGCCGGACGAAGAGGAGGACGTCGCCACCGACACCGCCTGGCTGAAGCTCTGGTGCATCTCGTTGAACGCGGAGAGCCCGCCACCGTCGCCCGGCATCCCCCACCACAGGAGGTACGGCGTGCGGAAGGCCGGGTCGTTCACGACCTCGGGCACCTTGACCGTCATCGCCTTGGCGACCTGGTCGGCGATCCCGAACACCACGGCGTAGATGAGGAACTGCTCCCACAGCACCACGGCGTCCGGTGGCTTCTCCTGGAGGCGGCCGAAGTCCTTGAGGTAGCGCTCGAGGGCCGCGTACTGCGCGTGTAGCTCCGCGGCCTCCTGCGAGCGTCGCTTGACCGCCCTCGCGACCCAGATCAGGACGATGCCGACGGGGATGCCGGCGAAGAACCACCAGAACCCGCTGAAGACGGCAGCCGCGCCCGCGGCGACGATGGCCACGAAGGCGAGGGCCGAGGCGATGAAGGCCATGCGGTCGGCACGCGGGTCGAGGTACCCGCGCTCCTCGCCCTCCTCCTGCACCTGCGCCTTCCAGGCCTGGAAGCCCCTGGCGAACGCCGTGCGCTGCGTCTTGGCGAGCTCCTTGAGCTCGCTCAGCACCAGCTCGTCGCCGCCGGCGATCTCGTGGAAGAGAAAGGCGCAGAGCTGCCGCTCGTGCTCGGGCAGCCCCTGAAGACGGTCGTCGTGCAACGTCAGCTTGTAGGTGGTCGTCTCGTCGGGGCCGAAGACCCTGTCTTCGTGGACCGTCACCCTCTCGAGGTCGATCACCTTGCGGTTCACCAGGTCGAGCAGCGTGGCGCTGACGTCGTCGCTGCCCACGCTGCCCATGTGCCAGATGAACGCCGCGAGGGCGGGAGGGAGCTGTGGCTGCGGGAGGTCGCGCAGGTACTGCGCGTTGAATTGAGTCCTGGGCTCGCGCCCGTAGCGGAAGTACAGGACCATGACGAGCACCAGCGCGACCAGCGGCACGCCCGCGCCCAGCACGCCCCAGAGCCCCACCCTGAGGCGCGCCCAGGTACGCGCCCGATTGGCCTCGTCGGCGAGCCGCTGCTCCTCGGCGAGGACTGCGGCGAGCCTCGGGCGGCTGCTCGCGGGGGCGGCGCTGAGGGCCGTGGCCGGGAACAGGATGCGGCCCTCCACGAAGGTGTTGGCCGGCAGCGGGTCGACCTTCATGACGACGCTCGCGTCCGGCTGGATCGTGACCTCGCCCCACAGCGGCCCGTGCGCCCAGGCGCGCACCTGGTCGCTCGTCACCCCCCGCGGCAGGTGGACGCTGACGCTGACGTCGCGCGATTCCACGGCCACGTCCTCGCCGATGAACTGCCAGTAGAGCTCCGCGGTGTCGCCCCAGCGTCTGGCCGCCTTCCGGGCCACGTACTCGATCGTGAACGCGGCGGTCGCGTCGGTGACGTCGAAGTTGAGCTGGACCGTGACGACGGTTCCATTGTCCTCGACTGAGTACGTCCCGACCTGACCGGTCTGCATCCCGGTGAAGGGGATCCCGGAGGGGTCGTAGGGAACGGTCTTCCCCGGGTCGCCCGCCGAGGGACCGGAGGCGCCGAGCACCTCGATGCCCTCGGAACCTTCGGTGGAGAGGTCCCAGTACACGAAGTGGAAGTTGCCGGAGAAGTCCAGCGTGCGCGTGTCGGTGATGCGCACGTCGCCGTTGGGCCTGACGGTCGCGTCGACCGCCACGCTGGTGATGGAGAAGTCCTTGGCCGCCGCGGGGCCGGCCGTGAGGCCGGCCGTCCCGGCGGCCGTCAGCAGCAGCACGCCGAGCGCCGTCAGGAGACGGCGGACGCGGATGCCACGGCCCGTGCGCCTCCCGCTCCCGAGACCTCCGTCCATGACGGCGACTCTACCATCCGTCGTCGCCGTGGCGCCGGGCCGACCACCCCTGTGGCGACGCGGCGGCGATGCGGCCCTCACGGGCGGCGCAGGCCGAGCCGCTCCAGCTCCGCGTCGGCCAGCGCGCGGCACTGGCCGCGGCAGATGTCCCCCCACGGGTCCGGCGTGACCGCGCGGAGCTGGTCCCACGGCAGCGCATCGACGGCGCGGCGAGCCAGGTACTGCTGGAACGCCGGGTCGTCCGCGGCCCCCGGCAGCGCCGCCGCGATCGCGCCCGCATACCGCTTCCAGCGGATCCGCGCCGGCAGGTAGAGCAAGAGCACGAGCGCCGCCGGGAGGATGCCGGCGGCCAGACCGGCGATCACCGCCGCGCGCTGGATACCGCCGCGGCTCTCCTCACCGCTGGCCTCGACCTCGGCGCCCATGGTCTGGATGCGGTCGGCGAAGTCCCCGATGCGACCGCCCACCAGCGGCAGGCCGCCCACGACCCCGAGCGCCTCGCCCGTGGACCTGACCGCCGCGCCGACCTTGATCACATCCGTGCTCAGCTGCGCCTGCGCGCTGAGGTCGCTCCAGATGAGCGCGCCGAGGACGACCCACATCACGACCCACAGGGCGACGCCCGCGTCGAGCCACCGCACGGAACGGGCGCTGAGGAGCTGCGATCCGACGCTCATGGTCCCTCCCGGTCGACGCGCCTACTCTACCCCCTGGGTGGCGAGAGCCGGCCGCTCCCGACCGGCGCTGCGGTATGCTCGCCGCGACCCGGAGGTGACCGTGGCGACCGAGCTCCTCACATGACGACCCCCAGGGAGGCCGGCTTCCGCATGCCGCCGGAGTGGGCGCCCCACGCCGGCTGCTGGATGGCGTGGCCGTGCCGCCCGGACAGCTGGGGCGACATCGAGGCGGCGCGCGCGACCTACGTGGAGGTCGCGCGCGCGATCAGCCGGTTCGAGCCCGTCACGATGACGGCCAACCCGGAGGACGCCGGCGCCGCGCGGCGCGCGCTCGCCGGCATCGCGGGAACGGAGGTCGTCATCGTCCCGAGTGACGACTCCTGGGCCCGCGACACCGCGCCGACCTTCGTCACCGACGGCCGCGGCGCGCTCGGCGGCGTGGACTGGCGCTTCAACGCCTACGGCGGCATCTACGAGGAGTACGGCCGCACCCGCACCATGGCCAGGCGCATCCTCGACCTGCTCGGGGCGCGCCGCTTCGCCGCGCCCCTCGTCCTCGAGGGCGGCGCCGTGCACGTGGACGGCGATGGGACCGTCCTGACCACGACCGAGGTCGTGCTGGATCCACGCCGCAACCCCGGGCTCGAGGCCGGCGAGGCCGAGCGGCTCCTCTGCGCGTACCTCGGGGCCGAGAAGGTGCTGTGGCTCACCGCGGCGCTTGACCACGACAACACCGGCGGCCACGTGGACAACCTCGCCTGCTTCGCCGCGCCCGGTGTCGTCGTGGCCCTCGGCTGCGCCGACCACGACGACCCACAGCACGAGGCGGTGCACGAGAACCTCGCCCGATTGCGCGCGGCGACCGACGCCCGTGGCCGCCGGCTCGAGGTGGTGGAGCTGCCGATACCCGCGCGGCCGGAGTCCCGCGGTCGACGGCTCTCGCCCAGCTACGTGAACTTCTACCTGGCCAATGGCGGCGTCGTCATGCCCGCCTTCGGCGACACTGCCGACGCCGCGGCGCGCGCCGTACTGGCCCGGCTCTTCCCCCGGCGCACGGTGGTCCCGGTCCCGACGCTCGAACTGGCCACGGCCGACGGGAACATCCACTGCATCACGCAGCAGCAGCCCGTCGCCTGAAGCCGCCGGATCCGCCGATCGGACGGCGGTCGCGAGTCAGCCGGCGGGCTTGACCCAGACGGCGCGGTAGTACTCGCCGAGCAGGAAGATCTTGCCCTCACTCGCCAGCGTCTCGATGAGACCGGCCGCGGCGAACAGCTCACGCGCCTCGGCCGCCGGCATCCCGTGCTTCTTGCCCGTCGGCTCGCGCAGGACCAGGCGCCCTCCCAGGTGCAGCAGCCGCGCGAGCTCAGCGACGATCGCCGGCCTGTCCCACGGCGGGACGTCGTGCAGCATCCAGTGGACGAGCACGACGTCGAAGCTCGCGGCAGGCAGGCCCATCTCGCGCACGTCGCCGAGCAGACACTCGACGTTCGCGTGGGCGCGCAGCGCCTTGCGGAGCACCGCCTGCCAGCGCGCGGAGACGTCCATGCAGGTGAGGCGCCCGCCGCCTGCTTCGAGCAGCTTCGCCACGTGCCGTGCGGCGGCCCCACTCCCACTCCCGTAGTCGAGCACGCGCTCGTCGCCGCGCAGGCCCATCTGCTGCACGAAGCGACGGTACAGCGGGCTCAGGAGGAGATTGGTGAACAGCCGGGCCGCTTGCGCCTCGGCGCGGCCCGGCTCGGGAACGCCCGGCGCCGCGCCCGCGGCGCCTCTCACCTCACGTCGTCCCAGGGCGCCTGCCGGCCGACTTGACGGCGCGCACCGCCCAGCCGACCGCGGTGCCGCCGCAGATGACGATCGGCAGTCCCCACATGACCCACGTCGGAGCGTTCAGCCAGTTGCACACGGCAACCACGATAGCCACTCAGACGACGAGGCCGACGATGTCCAAGATCGCCTTCTTCATCACTCCCCCTCCACGTCTCGGACCACTTCACTGCCTCTTGTGAGCGTACCCCAGGGGCCCGCGAGCGCATAGACTGGGCGCATGCAGATCGCATTCCTGGGAGACAGCCTGACGGAGGGGTGGCCGGGCGCCGCCTACTTCCCGCTCCTCGACCGGCGCCTGTCGCAGCACGGGCTGCTCAACCGGGGGCGGGCGGGCGACACGGTCGCGGACCTTCTCACCCGGATGAGGTCCCAGGGGCTCGAGACCGTCGATTGCGCCTTCATATGGGTCGGGGCCAACGACGCCGTCATGGCGGCGTGGGACTCGTCGGAGCCCGGCAGCGGCTGGAGCTGGCCCGAACGCCTGATGCGCCTCGCAGGAGACTATGAGGAACTGCTCGAGTGGACGGAGGCGCGGGCGCCGCACATCGTGGTGGTGCGGCCGCTCGTCCTCGAGTCGGAGGGTTCCATCTGGGAGGAGCGCGCGGCCGAGGTCGCCGAGGCGATCGCGCGTATCGCGGCCACTCGCAGATCCTGCCGCGTGATCGATCTCCGGCCGGCGTTCGCAGCCGCAGCCGCGCGGGGCGAGGGCCCCTTCACCACCGACGGGGTGCACTTCACCGACGCCGGCGCCGGCGTCGTGGCCGGCGTGTTCGCCGCCGCCATCGCCGAGCTCGAGGCCGCGCCGTCCGGCGCGACGGGCGACGGTCCACGCGTCCAGGCCGGCGACGCCGACGAGGGGACCCGATGAAGCACCTGCACAAGGTCGCCCTTGCCGCCGTCGCCCTGGAGGGGCTCGGCGCGGCCTACTCGTTCCTCCTGCTGCCGCGCCTGCGGCGCTGGGGCGCGACCGGCGCCGAGGTGTCGCGCGCTCTCCCCGGCGACGAGCTGGTCGCGGCGCCCTTGTACACGACCACCCACGCCATCACGGTGCGCGCCGCGACGGAGGAGGTATGGCCCTGGCTCGTGCAGATCGGCCAGAACCGCGGTGGCTTCTACACCTACGACGCGCTCGAGAACCTGGCCGGGCTGAAGGTGCGGAGCGCCGACCGCGTCCATCCGGAGTGGCAGGACCTGCGTCCCGGCGAGGACTACCTGACGCTCGACCCCGACGAGACCATGAAGATGACCGTCGCCGTGCTCGAGCCGCCGCGGGCGTTCGTCGTGCGAAGCGGCGCGCCGGGGGAGCCGCCGCAGAGCGCCGGCAGCCTGTTCCGCGGCGAGATGGCCTGGTCCTGGGGCTTCTATCTGGAGCCGGCCGGCCCGGCGGAGAGCCGGCTCATCATCCGCTCGCGCGCCTCCTGGCGCCGCACCTGGCCGGCGGCGTTCGCCCAGGTGTTCGGCCTCGAGCCGGCGCACTTCATCATGGAAGAAGGCATGCTCCGCGGGATCCGCGACAGAGCGGAGCGCGCCGCCGCGGGAGCTTGAAGGCGAGGACCGATGCCGGACTTCACCTGGGAGGGGCATCGTCTGCACTACCGTGAGGCGGGCCTCGCCGACGCGCCGCTCCTCATCGTCCTGCCCGGCAGTACCGCCTCGTCGGCGAATCACGCCGGCGAGTTCGCGTACTTCAGCCGCACGCACCGCGTCGCCGCCCTCGACTACCTCGGCACGGGCGCGTCCGAGCGCCTCTCGCCGTGGCCGCTCGACTGGTGGGAGAACGGCGCCGCCCAAGCGGCGGCGCTCGCCGCCAATCTCGGCGCCGGGCGCTTCGCCCTGCTCGGGTGCGGCGGCGGCGGCACGGCGGCGCTGCTGACCGCCGCGGACCATCCGGACCAGGTGACCGCCGTCGTCGCCGACAGCTGTCCGGAGAAGCTCACCCCGCAGGAGCTGCGCGGCATCGTCGCCGCACGCGCGGGCATGCCGGCGCAGCAGCAGCCCTCCGGTGACGCCGGCGCCCCGGGACCGGCGGCGGGCGCCGGCATCAGCGAGCAGCCGTTCCCCGGCTCGATCGTCGAGATGCTCTGGAGGGAGGGGCCGCGGCTGCTGCGCAAGCTCGGCACCCCGTCCGCGCGCTCGTTCTGGAAGCTCGCCCACGGCGACGACTGGGCGGAGGTCGTCGCCGCCGACGCCGCCCTGCTCCTCGAGCTGGCCGACCGCGGCGACTGGGAGCCGCTCGCCGGCCGCCTCGGCGACGTGCGTTGCCCGGTGCTGCTCACCTCGAGCCTGGGCGACGAAGAGCTCCCCTCCGTCGTCGCCCAGCACCAGCACCTGGCGATGCAGCTGCCGGACTGCCGCCTGTGGGTGACGCCACGCGGCGGCCACCCGGCCATGTGGACCGACAGGCGCGGCTTCCGCGGCGAGGCCGCGCGCTTTCTCGCCGGCGTGTAGCGGCACCTCCACGGATCGCGCGCCGGCGCTCGGCGCGCCCGGCTTTCGCGCCCGCGCCACCGCGTTGTACACTCGAGCTCCCTCCCCGTGCGCCGGGGAGCACCGTCCGTAGAGGCGGCGGCGCGCTCCCCTGACCCGCGCGGCGCCGTAGTGGAGGCTCGGGCCGCGATGGGAGCGGCCCACGTGGCAACAGCGGAGCAAGCGAACGGAGGCGGCATGACCGGTCCTGCAGGCGCAGAGACGGCGACGATCCAGGCCAGCATCGACGGCCGTGAGGTCACGGTGCCGGCCGGCACCACCATCCTCGCCGCCGCCCGCGACCTCGGCATCGACATCCCGACCCTGTGTCACCACGAGACACTCAGCCCGGCGGCGTCCTGCCGGCTCTGCGTGGTCGAGGTGGAGGGCCGGCCCAACCTGCTGCCGGCGTGCGCCACCGAGCTCACCGACGGCATGGTGCTCCAGACCGAGTCCCCCGACGTGGTCGAGGCACGCAAGCTGATCCTCGACCTCCTTCTCTCCGACC
>JBLMXT010000077.1:0-4412 GCA_050257915.1 Deltaproteobacteria bacterium | reverse complement strand
CGCGGCGCCGAGGGTGTGCGCCGCTTCACGGTCACGGCCGGCGACGCCCAGCTCAAGCTGGCCGTCGTCAACGGCCTGGGGCGCATCGGGGAGGCGCTGGACGGCCTCCTGAGGCCGGAGGCCGGCCTGCACTTCGTCGAGGTCATGAGCTGCCCGGGCGGCTGCGTCGGCGGCGGCGGGCAGCCCTACGACACCGACGCCCAGGCGGTCAAGGAGCGGCTGGAGCGCCTCTACGAAGTGGACAGGCGCTCCCGCACGCGCCGCTCTCACGAGAACGCGGACGTGCAGGCGCTCTACGAGGAGCTCCTCGGCCGTCCCCTGAGCGAGGTCTCCCACCGTCTCCTGCACCGCACCTACGCCGACCGCAGCGCCCGCACGGCCACGGTCTGAGGGAGAAGCCATGAGCGGCACCATCATCACGACGATCAAGCAGAACTGCCGCCGCTGCTACACCTGCGTGCGCGACTGCCCCGCCGAGGCCATCCGCATCGAGGACGGGCAGGCGTTCGTGGTCGACGAGCGCTGCATCGCCTGCGGCAACTGCACCCTCGTCTGCTCCCAGAGCGCCAAGGCGTACCTCAGCGGATTGGAGCGCGCGTCCTGGCTGCTCGACGAGGATGCTCCGGTGGCCGCCCTCCTGGCGCCGTCCTTCCCGGCGGGCTTCAGCGCGCCCGCCGGGCAGGTCGTCGGCGCCTTCAAGGCGGCCGGGTTCGACCACGTGGTGGAGGTGGCGCAGGGCGCCGACCTGGTGAGCCACGCCTACGCCGAGTACTTGGCGGCGAACCCGACCGGAGTCCACATCGCCACCGCCTGCCCGGCCGTGGCCGAGTACGTGCGCAAGTACCACCCGGAGATGGTGGACCGCCTCGTGCCGATCGTCTCCCCGATGGTCGCCACGGCGCTCGCGGTGAAGGAGCTGTACGGCGACGACGTGCGCTGCGTCTTCATCGGTCCCTGTGTGGCCAAGAAGGCCGAGGCGCGCGACCCGCAGCTCGAGCCGGTGATCGACGAGGTGCTCACGCTGCAGGAGGCCCATCGCCTGCTTGCGGCGAGGGGTGTCGATCCCGCCAGGGCCGCGGCGGCCGGGTGGGACGAGCCGGCCGCCGGGCGGGCGCGGGTGTTCCCGCTTCCCGGCGGCCTGCTGGAGAGCGCCGGCATGGACCGCGGCATGCTCGACCCCGACGTCCTGGTCGTGAGCGGCCACGACGAGACCATCGAGGTGCTGGACAGCCTGAGCGAGGCCGACACGGGCCAGACCCTGCTCGTGGAGGCCCTCATGTGCCGCGGCTGCTACTGCGGGCCGGGCATCAGCTCCTCCGAGCCCGGCCTCCTGCGCAAGCGCCGGGTCGGGGAGTACGTCGCGGAGTGCCGGCGCTGCGAGGCGCGGGCCGGGCAGGCCGAGGACGACCGGCTCGCCGCCGCCTTCCCCGGCCTGAAGCTCAGCCGGAGCTACGTCCCCGACGACCAGCGGCTCCCCGAGCCCAGCGAGGAGGACATCCGCGAGATCCTGGCGCGGACCAACAAGTTCTTTCCGGAGGACGAGCTCAACTGCGGCGCCTGCGGCTACCCGACCTGCCGCGCCAAGGCCGTCGCCGTCCACTGCGGCATGGCCGAGGACGCCATGTGCCTGCCGTTCATGATCGACCAGGCCGAGCGCGTCTGCGCGGAGCTCAATGTGCCCTGGAGTGAGATGCGCGACGTCCACCGCCACATCATCAACACCGAGAAGCTGGCCTCCATGGGCCAGATGGCCGCGGGCGTGGCGCACGAGCTCAACAACCCGCTGAGCACGATCCTGCTCTACACCCACATCCTCGGAAAGAAGCTCCAGGACCGCGACGACCTCGACCACGACCTCAAGCTCGTCGCGGAGGAGAGCGAACGCTGCAAGAAGATCGTCGGCAACCTGCTCGACTTCGCGCGGCAGAGCCGGGTGCACGTCGAGCGCGTGGACGTGCGCGAGGTGGTCCAGCAGGCGGTGGACTCGGCCGCCGCGACGGTCCTGCCGACCGGGCACGTCGTCGACCTCGTGGTCGACGTGGCGCCCGGGCTGAACGCCGACCTCGACCGCGACCAGATGACGCAGGTGCTGGTCAATCTGGTCAAGAACGGAGTGGAGGCGATGGAGGGCCGCGACGGCAGCGTGCGCGTCAGTGCGAACGAGGTCGAGGGGGGAGGGCGCGTCCACATCGCCGTCAGCGACGAGGGCGCCGGCATCCCGGGCAGCGCCCGCGACAAGGTCTTCCAGCCCTTCTTCACCACCAAGAGCATCGGCAAGGGCACGGGCCTCGGCCTGCCCATCAGCTACGGCATCGTCAAGATGCACAACGGCACCATCTGGTTCGACACCGAGACCGACCGCGGCACGACCTTCCACGTGGAGCTCCCCAGCACCCACGCCGGCGGGCAGGCCGCGCTGATCGACGACAAGGGAGCGACAGCATGACGACCCAGGCGACGGTCCTGTTCGTGGACGACGACCGGGACTTCCTCGAGAGCAAGCGGGTGTACCTGGAGGCGCGCGGCTACCGCGTGCTCACCGCTGAGTCCCCCGACGCGGCGCTCGTGCTCCTGGAGACCGAGACCCCCGCGATCATCTTCCTGGACCTGATGATGGAGCACGTCGACGACGGCTTCAGGCTCGGGTACCGGATCGGCAAGGACGAGCGGCTCGGCCACATCCCGCTCGTCATGCTCAGCGGCGTCGCCGCCGAGACCGGTACGCGGTTCGACGGCGAGGCCGGCGGGCTGCGCGAGTGGTCCCGGCTGGCCCGGTTCCTGGACAAGCCGGTGACCGGCGCGCAGGTGCTGGACGTGATCGAGGAGCTCGCCGGAGCCGCGGCAGCGGCCGGCGAGCCGGCCGCGGTCTGACGTGGGGCCGGGAGAGGAGACGACCATGGCCGAGGGCAGCATCCTCATCGTCGACGACGAGTACGGCGTGCGCAGCGGCATCCGCACGATCCTCGAGATGGAGGGCTACGAGGTGGGGGAGGCCGGCGACGGCGCCGGCGCGCTCCGGGCGCTGGACGAGCGCGACTACGACGTCGCCCTGCTCGACTACCGGCTGCCCGACACCGACGGCCTCAGCCTGCTGCAGACCATGAAGCAGCGCGGCTGCGACGCCATGGTCTGCATGATCACGGCCTACGCCAACATCGACACCGCGATCGCCGCGACGCGGCAGGGCGTGGACTTCTTCCTGCCCAAGCCGTTCAGCCCCGACGACCTCGAGGGCGTGGTGGCGACCCTGCTGCGTCACAAGCAGGCGCGCACGGAGGCGGAGCGCCTGCGCGCCGAGCACGAGGCGAGCCTGCTCGCCCTCGCCGAGGAGAGGACCCAGACGCACTCGCTGGTGAGCTCCCTGCGGGACGCCGTGCTCGTCGTGAACCGGGACGGCGCCGTCGCGCTCGCCAACCCGCCGATGCTCGAACTGCTCGGGCTGAGCGAGGACGAGGTGCTCGCGCGGCCGGCGCAGGACCTGCTCGGCGGCGGCGCCCTGGCGCCGCTCTGCGAGCAGCTGGCCGCGCCGGCCAAGGACCGTACCGTGCGTCAGCTCGAGCTCGACGACCAGACGTACATGGCGAGCATCGTCACCTTCCGCGACGAGGGCGGAGAGGAGCGCGGCCGCATCCTCACCCTCAGCGACATCAGCGAGGTGCGGCGCCTCGCCATGGAGAAGCAGAAGTTCATCCGCATGATGGTGCACGAGCTCAAGAGCCCGCTCGGGTCCATCAAGGGCCTCCTCGAGGTGGTCACCGACAAGAGCCTCGGCGAGGAGTTGGGCCCCTACCTGCCGATGATCGCCCGCGCCGACCACCGCATCGACAACCTCGTCGAGCTGATCCGCGACCTGCTCACGCTGGCGCGCAGCGAGCAGGCGCCCGAAGGCGAGGAGCCTGAGCTCGTGCCCGTCGCCCCCGTCCTGGACGAGGTCGCGGAGCTCGCCCGCGAAGGGGGCGCGCTGCGCGGCGTGACGGTGACCACCGACCTCGCCGCCGGCCTGCCCCCCGCCCTCATCCGCCCCGATGACCTCCGCCTCGTGCTCAGCAACCTCGTCGGCAACGCCGTCAAGTACAACCGCGACGGCGGCGCCGTCACCGTGCGCGGCGCGGTCGACGACGGCTGGCTGCGGCTGGATGTGGCCGACACCGGTATCGGCATCAAGGAGGAGAACCTGGCGCGCCTCTGGGACGAGTTCTTCCGCGAGAAGCGTGACGAGACGCGCGAGCTCGAGGGCAACGGGCTCGGGCTCTCCATCGTGAAACGGCTGGTCGAGCGCGCCGGCGGCCGTCTCGAGGCGGCGAGCGTCGTCGGCAAGGGCTCCGTGTTCACGGTGCTGCTGCCGGCGTGTCGCCGGACGGGGCGGGGGGGTCCCCCCCCGGTCAGGCCCCCGCCCCCCCTCTCCGGCGTGG
>JBLMXT010000076.1:0-4111 GCA_050257915.1 Deltaproteobacteria bacterium | reverse complement strand
ACCGCTGCATTGGGCGGTCTTCTTCAGCATCGTCGCCGTCGCCCTGGCGATCGACCTCGGGTTCGTCGGTCGCAAGGGCGACGTGGTGAGCACCCGTACCGCCTACGCCTGGAGCGCCGTGTGGATCTCGCTCGGCCTCGGCTTCTCCGGCCTGGTGTACCTGTGGTACGGGGGCGAGGCGGCGCAGCAGTACCTCGCCGGGTACCTCATCGAAGAGTCGCGCTGCATCGTCAACCTCTTCGTCTTCCTGCTCGTCTTCGGCTCGCTCGGCATCGCCCTGCGGTACCAGCGCAAGGTGCTGTTCTGGGGCATCCTCGGGGCGATGATCATGCGCGGCGTCTTCATCGTCGCCGGCGTGAGCCTCATCAACCGCTTCGAGTGGATCGTCTACATCTTCGGCGCAGTGCTCGTGTACACCGCCTACCGGCTGGTGCGGACGAGCGGCGTGCAGGTGGACCCGGAGAAGAACCCGCTGGTGCGCTTCGCGCGGCGCCTCTTGCCCGTGGCGGCGGACTACAGGGGGCGCCGCTTCCTCATCCGTCGCGGCGGTAAGACCTTCATCACGCCGCTGGTGCTCGCCCTGGTCGCCATCGAGTCGGCCGACCTCGTGTTCGCCATCGACTCGGTCCCGGCCGTCCTCGCCGTCTCCAACATCACATTCGTGGTCTTCACCAGCAACATCGCCGCGATCCTCGGGCTGCGCTCGCTCTACTTCGCCCTCGCCGGCAGCCTCCAGCGCTTCGAGTATCTCAGCTGGGGACTGGCCGTGGTGCTGGGATTCGTCGGCGTCAAGATGCTCGTCAGCCACTGGCTCCACATCGACGTGCTCATATCACTCGGCGTCATCGTGGTCGCCGTGGGCACGTCGGTGATCGTCTCGCTGGTCCTCACGCGCGGCGCGGAGCCGGATGCCGGCGTGCTCGAGGCGGCGGGCCGCGGGGACCTCGTCAAGACGCGCGGCGACGAACCGGAGGACCCGGCTGCGCCGACGGACGTTGACAAGCCGGCGGACGAGGACACTCCGGCAGACGAGGACTCGCCGGAGGACAGCGGCAGATCCACGGCCAGGTGAGACGGCGCGTCGCCGCCCCGCTCCGGGCACCCGACCCGCAACGGACGTCCCTGTATTGGAGCTGCCACCCGTGGTAACATATGAACACCTGTTCATATGTTCAGAGGAGAAGCGATGGCCGCTCGGCTCGAGGCACCGGTGATCTGCGGTAAGGACGACGAGGACCTGCTCGACCACTGTGACGTCCACGTCGTGGACCCGGAGCGGGTCACCGCGGTGCGCGAACGGCTCGTCTCGCCGCCGGTCGCCGAGCAGATGGCCAACGTGTTCAAGGTGCTCGCCGACCAGAGCCGCTGCCGGCTCATGGCCGCCATCATCGAAGCCGGCGAACTCTGCGTCTGCGACCTCGCCGCCACCGTGACCATGAGCGAGAGCAACGTCAGTCACCACCTCCGCGTCTTGCGCGCGAACGGCCTCGTGCGCGCGCGCCGCGCCGGCAAGATGGTCTTCTACTCCCCGGACGACGCGCACATCCGCCTGCTGCTGGACATCACGCGCGAGCACGTGGAGCACGGCCCCGAAGACCTCTCGGGCGAGACGGACGGTGCCGGCCGGCGGCGGGCCGGGACCGAGCAGGGGACAGTGACGCGATGACCGCGCGCACCATCGAGCTCTCATTGCTGCTGCCGCGGGCGGCGGAGTGCGGCGGCTGCGTGGACGAGGTCGGCCGCGAGCTGCTGCGGCTCGACGGCATCCACGCCGTCGAGCCGGACGTCCCTCGCGGCCTCCTGCGCCTCACCTACGACGAGGCGGCGGTGACCGGCGCCGACGTGGAGACCTTCGCGCGGCGCGCCGGAGCACAGGCCCACTGCGCGGACCACTGTCCGCTCGCCGTGCACGAACACGGCCCCCTCGACCTCTCGCGCCCGCTGGCCGCGGAGGAGCACGGCGACCGCCGCGTCCTCCACGTCACCGGCATGGACTGCGCCGACTGCGCGGTGAAGCTCCAGGGAGCGCTGCGCCGGGAGCGCGGCGTGCGCAGCGCGGACGTCAACTTCGGTGCGGCCACCCTGGCCATCGCCATCGACCCCTCACAGACGGCCCTGCCGGACGTCTTCCGCGCCGTCCGCCGCCTCGGGTACGACACGGTGGAGCGGCGGGCGGCGGACGAAAGCCCGCGGGGGCGCCGGGAGGCGGCCGCGGCGGGCGGGCGCGGCTTCTGGCTCTCGGAGCCGCGCGCCATCGCCACGCTCGTGTCCGGCGCGCTCACCGTCGCCGGCTTCGTCGCGACGGCGGCCGCGCCGGAGGCGGCGCCCTGGCTCTTCGGCGCCGCCATGCTCAGCGGCGGCGCCTACGTCGCCCGCGCCGCCGCGTTCAGCCTGCGCGGCCGGCAGGTCGACATGAACGTGCTCATGACGCTGGCCATGATCGGCGCCGCCGCCATCGGCGAGTGGTCGGAGGCGGCGCTCGTCGCCTTCCTCTTCAGTCTCGGCACGGTGTTGCAGGCGGCTACGCTGGAGCGCACGCGCCGCGCCATCAGCGGACTCATGAAGCTCGCCCCGCCGACCGCCGCCGTCCTGCGGCCGGCGGCGCCGGGAGGTGCCGTGCGGGAGACGACCGTCGACGTCGGCGACGTCGTCGTCGGCGACGTCGTCGTGATACGGCCCGGCGAGCGCGCCGCCGTCGACGGCGTCGTCGTCGAGGGCGCGGCCGCCGCAGACCAGGCGCCGGTGACCGGTGAGTCGGCCCCCGTCGCCAAGGGACCCGGCGACCAGGTCTTCGCGGGTTCGATCGTCGAGGGCGGAACGCTGCGTGTGCGCGCCACGGCGGCGGCCTCCGACACGACCATCGCCAAGATCGTCCACATGGTCGAGGAGGCGCAGGCGCAGCGGGCGCCGGCCGAGAGCATCGTCGACCGCTTCGCCGGCCGGTACACGCCGGTCGTCGTGGCGCTGGCGGCGGCGGTCGCCTTCGTGCCGCCGCTCTTCGGCGCGTCGTTCGACACCTGGTTCTATCGCGGCCTCGCGCTGCTCATCATCAGCTGCCCCTGCGCACTCGTCATCTCCACCCCGGTCAGCATCCTCGCGGCGCTCGCACGCGCGACGAAGAACGGTGTGCTCATCAAAGGGGGTGCGTACCTGGAGCAGATGGCGGGACTCAAGGCGGTGGCGTTCGACAAGACCGGGACGCTCACGCTCGGGCGCCCGCAGGTCACGGATGTGGTGCCGCTCAACGGCACCTCACCGGCCCGGGTGCTGACGGTGGCTGCGGCGCTGGAGCGCTACAGCGAGCACCCGCTGGCGCGGGCGATCACGGAGCGGGCGGCGCAGGACGGATCAGCCGAGGCGGTCGCCGCGACGGCGCCGCCGGCGGGAGTCGCCGCGGCTGCGTGTTCCTGTTCCGCGCCCGGCTGCTGCTCGGCGGGCGCGGAGCCGGCCGCGGTCGCGGACGGCGACGCCGCTCACGACCACGCGCACGACGACGCGGCGCGCGAGCCCGCCCAACGAGGACCAGACGTGGAGCGGTTCCGCGCGATTCCCGGACGGGGGGTGCGCGCGGAGCTGGACGGCCGGCTGCACTTCGCCGGCCGGCCGGACCTCCTCGGCGCGCACGCCACCGACCCGGCGCTGACAGCCGCGGTCTCGCGACTCGAGCGCGAGGGCAAGACCGCGATCGTCGTCGGCGACGAAGACGGCGCTCTCGGCGTCGTCGCCGTCAGCGATCCGCTGCGGCCGGGTGCTCGCGAGGCGGTCGCCGCCCTCCGCGACCTCGGCGTCGCCGAAATCGCGATGCTCACCGGCGACAACCCGGAGACGGCTCGCGCGGTGGCCAAGGAGGCCGGCGTCACGGACGTGCGCGCCGGGCTGCTGCCGGCGCAGAAGGTCGACGCCGTCGTGGAGCTCCGCGACCGCGCGGGCGCGGTCGCGATGATCGGCGACGGCGTCAACGACGCACCGGCGCTGGCGGCCGCGAGCCTCGGCGTCGCCATGGGCGCCGCCGGCACCGACGCCGCGCTGGAGACCGCCGACATCGCCCTGATGGGCGACGACCTCTCGGCGGTCCCGGAGACCATCCGCCTGGCGCGCCGGACCACGCGCG
>JBLMXT010000075.1:0-3767 GCA_050257915.1 Deltaproteobacteria bacterium | reverse complement strand
CAGTTGATCGGCAGGCCCAGGAGCTCGGCGATGTTGAACTTGGCCTCCATCGCGCTGGACTCGGTCGGGTAGCTGATCTCAAAGGTCGTGATGCGTCCCAGCTGATGCTCCCTCCGCGCGTCCTCCATGGCCAGGGGGTCGGAGAGGGCATCCGGACTGACCCCCAGCCGCTCCGCGACATGTGCCTTGGCTTCGCGGATCCGCATCCCTCGAGTGATCTGCATACGCGCCACCAGATCTCCGGCAGCGCGCATCCCGCACATCCCCGAGGCCGTCGCGTGAGCACACGGCATCCCGAGAGGGTCGCCGCCCCCGACCTACAAGCCGTCGAGCCGCAGGATGTCGACAGCGGCCCGAGACGCCCGCGACACGGCATCCAGCGGCAGGTAGCTCGTCGTGGGCATGCCACCGACACCCATCCCGATGTTCATGTGGACGGGGATCTCGGCTACCTCCATGCAGGGTTTCACCAGCGTGAGGGCGCGCGCGATATTCCAGGCGCCCGATCTCCCGGTATTGACGGTCACGGCCGGGCCGTAGATCGTCGCCCCCGCCCGGCGCACGAGTTCCATCTGCGCCCGCGGCCAGAGGCCGGCGAGGCGCACACCGTCGTACTCCAGCAGGCCGTGCATGCCGAGGACGAACTCGCCGGCCATGCCGACCTGGATGCCCAGGTCGGGGTGGGCGGCGCGGATCTTCTCGACCGCGAGCAGCGTGGCCAGGAAGTCGGCGTCCCCGGCGGCACCGGCCGTGTCGAAGTCGATGCCGTCCGCGCCGGCCGCCCACATGGCTTCCGCGGTCTGCACCATGTCCTTGACCGCATGTCCGACGGCCTCTTCCTGCGCCGCGCGCGCCTCCTCGACGCGGGCCTGCGGCAGCAGTTCCGACCAGTTGGGCGCCGGCCCGTCAGGTCGCGAGTACAGCCCCAGATTGGGCATCGCCCCATACATCACCGGCACCGTCAGTACCGCCTGCGCGTCCTTCATGTTCTGGGCCTCGAACGGCAGGATCGTCCGGACGGCCTTGAACGAGTAGTCGACGTGTCCGAGCTCGACGGAGTCGGCCCCGAACATCTGCTCGTAGATGAGCAGGTCCTGCGTGCGCGTGCCGACCATCTTGGATCCCGAGCCGTCGTAGGTGAGCACGACCTCGTCGCCGATGTCCACGGCGGAGAATCTGGCCGGCGACGCCCAGATCTCGAGCAGGTGGTCGAGCTCTGTCTCCGTCAAGGGCGGCACCTTGGCTCGCTCCGCTGCGGCCTGCGTTCCCTCTTCGAGCTCCGCGCGGAGCTGGCTGCGCGTCATGTGCGTGAGCCAGCCGTCACCCAGGCGCGTCGGTAGGGCCTTCTCCATCTGCAGGTTCTCCCCGTGTCGGTGGGCCGGTCATCTGCCGCGGCGCGCGTATGGGCGCAGGTCCGGCGATGTGCAGTACTCGGGCAGGCGCTGGGACCGCAGGAGCGTCAGGCGCCCCTCTCCGCGTCGGCCGCCTCCACGATTCCGCGGATCTCGCGCAGCACATCGTCCGGGAGAGGCGTGGGTACGTGCGTCGCCAGGATACGACGCGCCTCTTCCGTGGCGCGCCGATGGAGGTCCTTGCCCCCGGCCGCCGCCCAGTCCTCGCGCACGCGGCGGTCGATCAGCTTGGGCTGGGACTGGCCACGCATGAACTTCAGCGTTGCCTCCAGGCTCAGGAAGTCGCCGAACGGCCCCACCTGCGCGATGTCGTCGACGCCGAGCAGCTCGTCATCCACGGGCACCCCTGTGACCGCGTGCTTGATCATCCTCGCGAACTCGTTGTCCATGACGAGCTGGCCGTAGTCGAACGTGACACCCGACTCGATCATCCCCGCGCCGTAGATCAGGTTGGCACCTGCCAACGCCGGAAGCAGCGCGGTCAGCGTCTTCTCGTGACCGGTCTGAGCGTCGAAGAGCTTGGAGTCGCCCTACAATCCCGCGACATAGCTGGGCAGCCTGTACTGACGCGCGAGGAAGGCGACGGCTGCGCTGATCACGCCGCACTCCGGAGAGCCCACGGAGGCAGCGGCGAAACGCAGGTCCATGGCCGTGGTGGAACTGCCGTAGAGCACGGGGGTGCCCTTGCTGGTGAGCTGGGCCAAGGTGATCCCCGCGAGGACCTCGGCGTTGTGGACGACCAGGGTCCCAGAGAGAGTGACCGGCGCCGAAGCGCCCGACAGGGCCATCGAGAGCACCAGGCAGGGAACACCTGCCCTCGCGGCCGCGACGATCGCCTCGGAGCACTCCCGGGGCAGCTTGAGGGGGCTCACCGGGCAGACGCCGATCATCACGATCGGCCTGCGGCGCAGCGCCTCCCGCCCGCCTGCAGCGGCGGCCGCGATGTCGAGGATCGCCTCCGTCTCCCATCGTGAGAGCGGACCGGCGCAGATGTGCTTGGTGGTGTTGCAGACCGCCGCCTCGTAGTTGTGGACGGTCGCCGTCGCGGCCGGCACGTCGTGGGCACCGACCGCGAGCTCGTAGGTATCGAGCTCGTCGAGATAGTCCGCCAGCCGCGCCGTGTCGGCGACGTCCTGCTTGGTGGACTCCCGCATCTCGCCGGTCTCGAGATCGGTGACCCTCAGGCCTTCGCCGAACGTGGTGAAGCCGACACGGCCGGGATCGAGCATGACGTCGTTGCGGGGCTCCCGGCCCGCGGCGAAGACCCGCTCCGGAGCGGACTCGATGGCCTCCTCCACGATGTGTGCGGGGATTCTGACGACGCCCGACTCGCGATCGACGGCCGCTCCGCCGGCCTCGAACACGTCCAGCGCCTCGGGGTCGTCGGTGAACACCCCGGTCTATTCCAGGACCTCGAGCGTGGCCAGATGTATGTCGTTGAACTCGTCGTCCGTGAAGACGTTGAGGCTCAAACCCCCGCTGCGCATCCGCCCGGCATGGGCGCGTCGAATCACCGGACCACCTCCCCGGGAATCTCGTTCGCTCTACGTATAGCGAACTACGTGGGCCCGCGTCAATGTTCCCGTGGTACGCTGCGGCTGATGAACGCCTCGGCAGAGACGGCGGGCGGCCTCGTGAAGTCGCCCGTGCGCAAGACCACGCAACGCCAATTGAACGCGGCCGCGACGAGGGACCGCCTCATCGAGGCGACGATCGTCTGCATGGCCAACTACGGCCCGGCAGGAGTGACGCTGCAGCGGGTCACGGATACGGCGGCCGTCTCTCGCGGCCTCGTGCGTCACCACTTCGGCACCAAGCACAGGCTGCTGCTCGAGGCGTTCCAGCGCCTTGCGGACGAACAGCGGGCGGCGTTCGGCAGCACGGCGGCGGATGCGGCGGACGCCGTGGCGACGCTGCGCAGCGCCATCGCCAGGTCGTTTCGTGACGCGCAGGCGGCGCCCGCCCGTGCGCACGCTTGGTTCGGGTTCTGGCAGGCAGGGCTCGGGGACCCCAGACTGCGGGAGATCAACGAGCGCGTCCGGAGGGAGGAGCGCGAACGGTACACGGCGCTGTTTCATGCTGCAGCACAGCAGCGGCGGCTCGCCCTTGACGAGATGGAGGCCGGAAGGGGCCTGGTGGCGCTGGCCGACGGCGTCTGGAACGAGCTGGTCATGGACTCGACGAGTCTCACCGTCGAGGAGGCGCTCACCCTCTGCGACCACTACATCGACATGGTCCTCGCCCAGGGCCGGGTGAACCGGGAGGAACCCGCCGCGAGCTGATTCCAGTAGGCTGAAGCCGGGTCAGACCCGGCCGGCCGCGGCCACCCGGCCCGGCCGGCCGCGGCCACCGCTC
>JBLMXT010000074.1:0-3226 GCA_050257915.1 Deltaproteobacteria bacterium | reverse complement strand
GCACGTAAGCGCGCACGGGCGCGCGCAGTCCGGCCAGGTACCCGCCGACGAAGCCGCCCCAGCTGTAGCCCACGTAGCCCAGCCGGTGCGAATCGACGGCCGGCAGCGACCGCAGCACGTCCAGGCCGCGGCGCAGGTCGGCGACGTACCGCACGTGCGCCTCGGCGGCGACCTCCGGGCTGGTGGTGATCGGGCGCACCCAGGGGTCGCGGCCGTCAGGCGGGTCGATGGCGAGCGCCGCGATCCCCGCCCGCTGCAGTGCCGCGACGTCCGCCGCGAACATGTCGCGGGGGCAGCCGACGCCGGGCGCGTAGAGCACGGCGGGGAACGGGCCGTCGCCGGCCGGCACGGAGAGCGTGCCGGTGACGACGGCGCCCTCGCTGCGATACGTCAGGTGCCGGACCGGGACGCCGTCCCAGCGAGCCTTGCCCGTGATGCGCAGGCCGAGCGGGCCGGACGAGGCGGGGAACTGGCGCGCGAGCTCGGCGGTGGTGACCGCCTTGCCGGGCGAGGCCGGCGGCGACGCGGTCGGCGACGCGATAGGCGAGCCGCCGGCCGGGGACGGCGCGGAGGCGGCCGGCGGTGCGGACGAGGCCGGCGGCGTGGCGACGGACGAGCCGCCGGCGCCGCACGCGGGCAGCGCGAGTCCCGCCAGGGCGAGCGTGACGAGAGCGACAGACGCGCGAGCACGAAGCGCCGTGCGACGGGCGGCGAGCACCGGCTCAGGCCGCCGGACGGACGGTGTCGTCGCCGCGGCGCGGAACGGCGACGTTCGGGGTCTGTGATGCGGCGGCTCCCGCCTCGCCGGCCGTGTCGCGAGGCAGGTCCAGGCGCTTGAGCAGCAGGGCGTTCACCGCCACAAGGATACTCGAGCCCGACATCGAGATGGCGGCGATCTCCGGGCGCAGCGTGAGCCCGAGGGGCGCGAACACACCGGCGGCGATCGGCAGGGCGATGGAGTTGTAGCCGATCGCCCAGCCCAGGTTCTGGCGCATCTTGCGCACCGTGCCGCGGCCGATGGCGACCGCGCGTCCGACGTCGGCCGGGTCGGAGCGCATCAGGACGACGTCGGCCGTCTCCACCGCGACGTCGGTGCCCGCGCCGATGGCGATGCCGACGTCGGCGCGCGCGAGCGCCGGGGCGTCGTTGACGCCGTCGCCGACCATCGCGACCCGGCGGCCCTCCCGCTGCAGCTTCTCCACCTCGGCGGCCTTGCCGTCGGGCAGGACCTCGGCGAGCACCTCGTCGATGCCGACCTCGGCGGCGATGCGCTCCGCCGTCGCCGCCGTGTCGCCCGTCAGCATGACCGGCCGCCAGCCGCGCGCGCGCAGATCGGCCAACGCCGCCCGTGCCGACGGGCGGATCTCGTCGGCGATCGCCAGCAGACCCGCCGGCACGCCGTCGACGGCGACGAACACGACGGTGCGGCCGGCGCCGGCCAGCTGCTCCGCGCGGGTCCGGGCGCCCCTCAGCCTGACGCCCTCCCGCTCGAGCAGCCGCGCATTGCCCACGACCACGCGCCGCCCGTCGACCTGGGCGACCGCCCCGTGTCCGGGCACCGCCCGGAACCTCACGGCGGCTGGGATCGTGACGCTGTCGTCACGGGCCGCGCGCACGATCGCCGCGGCGAGGGGGTGTTCGCTCTGACTCTCCACGGCTGCGGCGAGCGCCAGAGCTTCGTCGCGACCGAAGGCATCCAGGGCGGTGACGCTCACCACGGCCGGTCTGCCCTGCGTGAGCGTCCCGGTCTTGTCGAAGATCACCGTGTCCAGCCCGGCCATCTGCTCCAGCGCGACCGCGTTCTTGAAGAGGATCCCGCGCCGCGCACCCAGGCCGGTGCCGACCATCACCGCCGTCGGCGTGGCCAGGCCGAGGGCATCCGGGCAGGTGATGACGACCACCGTGATGGCGAAGAGGAGCGCGGTGGAGACGCCGGCGCCGGCCGGGCCGAGCCAGACGAAGAAGGTGAGGGCGCCGCCGGCGAGCGCCACGAGGACGAGCCAGAACGCGGCCCGGTCGGCGAGGCGCTGGGCCGGCGCCTTGCTGCTCTGAGCCTCCTGCACGAGCTTGACGATCTGGGCGAGCGCGGTGTCGGCGCCGACGGCGCTCGCCCGCGCCCGCAGCGCGCCGTTGCCGTTGATCGTCGCCCCGACGAGCCGGTCGCCGGCGCGTTTGCCCACCGGCATGCTCTCGCCGGTGACCATGGACTCGTCCACGTGGCTCTCCCCGCCCAGCACCTCCGCGTCCACGGGGACCTTGGCGCCGGGCCTGATCAGCAGCTCGTTGCCGACGACGACCTCCGCGGTGGGCACCTCCACGGACTCGCCGCCACGCAGGACGACGGCCATTGGTGGCGCCAGGTCCAGCAGCGTGCGGATCGCCTCGTTGGCGCCGCCACGGGCGCGCATCTCGAGCCAGTGCCCCAGCAGGACGAACGCGGCGAGGAAGGCGGCGGCCTCGTAGAACACCTCGCCGCTGATCCAGAAGGTGACGGCGACCGAGTAGCCCCACCCGGCGCCGATGGCCACCGCCACCAGGACCATCATGTCGAGGGTCCGCGAGCGGAGCGCGTGCACGGCGCCGCGGAAGAAGATCGCCGACGAGTAGAAGACCACCGGCAGGCTGAGGAGGAACTGGAACACCTCGGACGACACGCCGAAGGGAGCGGGGAGCTCGCGGCCGAGCAGGGCCGTGCCCATGGGTGACCAGAACATGATGGGCACGGCCAGGACGGCCGCGACGATGAACCGGTCGCGCAGGTCGCGGGCCATGGACGCCATGGACATGCCGCCATGGCCGGCGTGCCCGCCGGTCTCGCCGGCGGCGGTCGCGTGCGCGGCCGCCGGCGGGGCGGTCGCCGCCTGTGCCGGCGGAAGCGGCGCGCACACGTGCCGAGGCACGGACTCGCCGGCGCAGTGGTAGCCGCATGCGACGATCCAGTCGCGAAGCTCGCTCGGGGAGGTGCGCGCCGGGTCGTAGCTCACCGTCACGGTCTGCGCCACGGGGTTGGCGGCGGCCGCGAGCACCCCCGGCCTGCCGGTGAGGCCGCGCTCCACGATGCCGCCCTGGTCGGCGGACCACTGCCCGCTCGCATCGAGCACCACTGTGGCCCGTGAGGCTGGGTGGCCCGCGTCTGTCGACCCGACGTGACCCATGCTCAGGTGCTTCCCGGTCCGTCTGCGCCCCAGTCGCCGCGCCGTGCCGGCGCGTGTGACGCTCGCAGGAC
>JBLMXT010000073.1:0-8352 GCA_050257915.1 Deltaproteobacteria bacterium | reverse complement strand
GACGAGCGCCGCCGCGTCCGGCGCTTGCCCGGCGGCGCTCATGAAGCCCTCGAGGGCATCAGTCCCGCTGACGATCGGTGACCCCGTCTCCACGACCCCTCCTGCCTCGCCCGCCTCACCCTACCCCCGCTCGACACCGGTCCACAACGAGCATCGTCCTGGCACGCCCCTCGTCAAGTTCCCGCGGCGGCGTGCCGATACCCGGGCCGAGAGAGATGAGTGACCCGGCCGACAGCGCACGTCGCCCGCTTCGGGGCGGCAGGGCCCGCGACACGCGCGCGGACCCCTATCTCAAGTCCATGCTCCTGGGCTTGATCGAGGACAGCTACCTGCACACGGGGACCTTCACGCAGTTCGCGGCCGAGGTGCTCCAGGTGATCGCTTACGCGGTGACCGTACCGGTGGCGTTCACCGAGGGGTTCCTCAAGTCGTACCTGTCCATCGACCGCGTGGTGGAGGACGACGAGGGTCGCATCAGCATCATCCCCAGGGCCGGGGCCAGCATCGAGGACATGATCCGCGATGTGGACGAGATCACCGCGCAGGTGGATCCCGGCGCCGTGTTCAACCCGGTCGTACGCGCCAGGCTCGACGCCGTGCATCAGACCTCGAGCAGGGCGATGAAGTGGGACCTCGACACGCTGTCGAGCATGGACGACGCGCAGCTCATGCAGGTGCTGCGCGAGATGCAGGCCGAGTCCGAGGCCGCGCCTGCGCCGGGCGCGGACGAGGACACCGACTACGTGCGCGCCAAGATCGCCACGATCCGCCGCAACGTCCGCCGGTTCCAGCCGCACCACGACGGCGACGTGGCCTGAGCCCGGCCGCCCGGCGCTGTCGGCGCCCGGCCCCGTGCGATACCATTGCGCGGCACAACCGCAAGGGACCTCCCGTGCAGCACTTCTCCGACAGACTGGCCACCGCCATCCGCACGCGTCGCAGCGTCGTCTGCGTCGGGCTCGACCCCGTACTCGAACGCATGCCGCCGGAGCTGGTCGAGAAGTACCGGCCGCAGGCGGCCGAGCTCGGCGACGAAGTAGCCGTCGCCGCCTGCTTCCAGGAGTTCTGCAGCGGCGTCATCGACGCCGTCGCCGACGTCGCCGCGTGCGTCAAGCCGCAGGCGGCCTTCTTCGAGCAGTACGGCGCCGCCGGCTGGCGGGCGCTCGGCGCCGTCGTCAGGTGCGCGCACGAGTACGAGCTGCCGGTGATCCTCGACGTCAAGCGCGGCGACATCGCCTCCACCGGCGCGGCCTACGGGGCCGCCGCGTTCGGCGGCGCCGCCGGCTTCGCCGGCCCGGCCGCGGGCATCGGAGCCGACGCCGTCACCGCCAGCCCCTACCTCGGCGACGACTCGCTCCGGCCGCTGGTCGAGCACTGTGCGACCGGCCACGGCGTCTTCGTCCTCACGCGCACGAGCAATCCCGGCGCCTCGCTGCTGCAGGAGGTGGAGGTGGACGGACGGCCGCTGTTCCTGCGCGTCGCCGACCTGGTGCGGGAACTCGGCTCCGCCCACGTCGGCGAGGCGGGCTACAGCGACGTGGGCGCGGTCGCCGGCGCGACCGCGCCGGCGCAGCTCCGCGCGGTACGCGAGGTGCTGCCCAACGCGTTCCTGCTGGTGCCCGGGTACGGCGCCCAGGGCGCCGGCGCCGACGCGCTCGCGGGAGTGGCCGCCGGCGACGCCGCCGGCTTCGTGGTCAACGCGTCCCGCTCCATCATCTTCGCCTGGCAGCAGGCCGGCGGCGACTATCGAAGGGCTGCGGCGGCGGCCACCGAATCTATGCGCAGCGACCTCCAGGACACCCTGTGACCGACGAGACACCAGAAGAGAGGGCTGCGGCCGGTCAGCCTCCGCCTGCGGGTCCCGACGACCCCGACGCCGCCCTTCGGCGCCTGGAATCCCTGGGGTCTCCGGGCACGTCGCCGGCTCAGCCGGGACCGGCTCCGCTGCCCCGGGCCCCGGTGGTCGACCCGTTCATGGAGCCGCCTCCCGCCCGCCCGCCGCGCCCCGTGAGCGGCGCCAAGCGCGCGCCGCGGGCGCGTCCGCCGCGGCCCGCCGGCGGCTCGCGCTCTTCCCGGATGGCTGCGCGCATCGCGGCGCCGGTGGTGTTCCTCGTGGCCGTCATCGCCCTCGTCGGCATCGTCGTCGACTCGGGCGTCATGGACGAGCCGGCGCCCACGCCGACCGTCAAGGCGACCAAGACCAAGGCCGGCGGCACGGGGGCCACCAGGAAGTACGTGGTGCAGGAAGGCGACTCGCTCTCCAGCATCGCGGTGCGCTTCAAGACCACCACCGCCCAGCTCAAGGTGCTGAACCCCAACCTGAGCGGCAGCACCGTCGTGATCGGCCAGAGGATCGTGGTCCCCGCCCAGTAGCCTGCCGGCGCCGGCACGCCGGCCGGCGTCCCTGCGTTCCCCACACGCCCCCACCTCCGGCCCGCGTCCGCCCGGTCCGGCGCTTGCCGGCCTCGCCGCGCCCTCGCCGCCGCCTCCCTCCGCCGCACCCGCAACGATGTGTCTGGGGGCGCGTTGAACGCGGCTCCCCACGAAGTGGGGAAAAAGGGAACAAGAGTATTGCGTAATGGGGAGTAGTGGGTTAGAGTGGCGGCCATGCAGCGGCCGCTACTGGTGGGGGAGTTCGACGTCACGCTCGATGCGAAGAACCGCATCGCCGTCCCCGCCCGCCTGCGCGCCGCCTTCGACGAAGGCATCTACGTCACCCAGGAGAACGAGCGCTGTCTCGGCGGCTACAGCCCCGACGAGTTCCAGCGCCGCCTCGAGGAGGACGTGGACGTGACGAGGGCGGGGACCGTCGAGCGCCGCGACGTGAAGCGCCGGCTCGCCGCGACGGCGGTGTACTTCCCCGAGCTCGACAGGCAGGGCCGGCTCACGCTGCCGGCCAAGCACCTCGACTACGCCGCCGTCTCGAGAGACACGACCGCCCCACGGGCCGTGACCATCATCGGCGTCGCCGACCACGTGGAGATCTGGGACCGCGCCGCCTGGACAGACTACCGGGCCCACCTTGAGGAGGAGGCCGATGCTTCCGCAGACGAGCATGCAACTTCGTGAGTACGAGATGGCCCTCGCTCACACCCCGGTCCTTCTCGACGAGTTGCTCGAGCTGCTGCGGCCGGTCAGAGGAGAGACGGCCATCGACTGCACATTCGGCGCCGGCGGCCACGCCGAGGCCGTCGCCGCGGCGCTCGGCGCCAGGGGACACCTGATCGCCATCGACCGCGACCCGAGCGTCGCCGAGTACTTCCGCGACGTCGCCCACGCCGCCCCGTGCGCCTGCGAGCTGTACCACGGCAACTTCGCCGAGGTGCTCGCGGAGCGGGAGGCGGCCTCGGCCGACATCGTCTACATGGACCTCGGCGTCTCGTCGATGCAGCTCGACCGCCGGGAGCGCGGCTTCAGCTACGCCTACGACGCGCCGCTGGACATGCGCATGGACCCGGAACTCGAGGTCACGGCGGCGGACCTGGTGAACACGCTCCCTGAGGCGGAGCTCACCGACATCTTCCGCCGCTACGGCGAGGAGCGATACGCGCGCAACATCGCTCGCGGCGTCGTGCAGGCGCGCAAGAAGGCGCCGCTGGCGACCACGAGCGAGCTGGTCGAGATCGTCAAGCGCACGATTCCGACGCCGGCCCGCTTCGGCGCCGGCAACCCGGCCCGTCGCGTCTTCCAGGCGCTGCGCATCGTCGTCAACGACGAGCTCGGCTCGCTCGCCCGCGGTCTCGAGGAGGCCTACCGGGTGCTGCGCCCGGGCGGCCGCCTCGCGGCCATCAGCTTCCACTCGCTCGAAGACCGCATGGTCAAGGAGTTCTTCAAGGGTCACGCGGCGGGCTGCATCTGCCCGCCGGGACTGCCGCAGTGCGTGTGCGGTCACGAGCCGACCATGCGCGTGCTCACGCGCAAGCCCGTGACGCCGCGGGCGGCCGAGGCCGAGTCCAATCCGCGCAGCACCTCGGCCAAGCTCCGCGTCGCCCTGAGGCTCGAGGACGCGGACTGACCGGATGGCAGCCGCCGCCCGACACGCACACGCCACGGCCCCAGCCCCACGCAGGGATGCCGAGGCGCGGCCGGAGGCCCCGACCTACGCCTACCGCGCGCCGCACACGCGACGCCGGGCGGCGCAGCGCTCGCGCCTGACGCGGACGTTCGTGATCTTCGTCGCCTGCCTCACCGTGCTCGCCGTCGGGCGCGTCGCGCTCAGCTTCGCCGTCGTGCAGAAGAGCCTGCAGACCGGCGCGATCGTGCGCGAGGAGCGCCGGATCAGCGAGCAGAACGGCGAGCTCCGCGAGGAGGTCGCGCGGCTCTCGTCGACGTCGCGCATCCGCCACATCGCCGAGAGTGAGCTCGGGCTCGTGGAGCCGAGCGCCCCCGTCGCGTATCCCGACGCGCTTCTGCCAGCGGGCGCCTCCGAGGTCGCGGCGACCCGCTGATGGCGACTCCCTCGACAGGACGCCGTCGCCCGTCCGGCCGGCGCGGCGGCCTCCTCGGGAGCCCGAAGCGCGCGCGCAACGGGTGCGACGGGCGCATCCGCCTCCTCCGCTTCCTCTTCATCGTCTTCCTGGTACTGGTGGGCGGCAAGGCCGTCGCGCTCGCCTCCTCGTCGCAGCACCTCACGGAGCTCGCCCAGCGGCAGCAGTTGCAGAAGGTCGAGCTCCCGGCCCCCCGCGGTGCCATCCTCGACAGGAACGGCGCCGAACTGGCCGTCGGCAAGCCGCAGCAGACGGTGTACGCCACGCCGTATCTGCTGGACGATCCCGAAGCCGCGGCGGAGGAACTCTGCGACGCGCTGCAGATCAACCGCCGCCGCGACCGCCGCGACGTGGCGGAGAAGCTCTCCGACGCTGAGAGCGGCTTCGCTTACGTGGCGCGCAAGGTCGACCCCGTGCTCGCCCGGGCGGCTCTCAAGCTCGACCTGCCCGGTGTGGGCAGCTACGCCGAGGAGAAGCGGACGTACCCGCTCAAGGGCACGGCGGCCCAGGTCGTCGGCTTCGCCGGCATGGACAACATCGGGCTCTTCGGCATCGAGCTGCTGTACGACGAGGAGCTGTCGGGAAAGGCCGGCAGCGAGACCGTCGTGCGCGACCCCGCCGGACACGCCCTGAAGACCGTCGCGCACGTCGCGCCGCAGCCCGGCGAGAACGTGTACCTCACACTCGACCGCGAGATCCAGTTCTACGCCGAGGACGTCCTCGAGGAGACCATACGCCGCGCCTCAGCCAAGGCGGCCACGGCTATCGTCATGGATCCGCGCACCGGCGAAGTCCTCGTCATGGCCAACGTCTTCCGGCAGGGATTCCACGGGTTCGGCAAGGACACCGAGGCCCGGAAGAACCGCGCCGTCGAGGACGCCCCGGAGCCCGGCTCCATCTTCAAGCTGGTGACCATCTCCGGCGCGCTCGCCGACGGCACCGTGAAGCCGAGCACGACGTTCAGCGTGCCCTGGAAGGTGCCCGTGGCCGATCGCACGATCGAAGACTCCCACGTCCACGCCACCGAGGAGTACTCCGTCCGCGAGATCATGCAGGAATCCAGCAACGTGGGCGCCTACATGATCGCGAAGGAGATGGAAGCAGCCGGGCTCTACAAATGGGTCAAGGCGTTCGGCTTCGGCAAGAAGACCGGCATCGAGTTCCCCGTCGAGTCTGAGGGCATCGTCCACCCGGTGGAGGAGTGGTCCGGCTCCTCCATCGGCAACATCCCGATGGGGCAGGGCGTGGCCGCGACCGCGATCCAGATGGCCTCCGCCTTCTCGACCGTCGCCTACAACGGCTGGCAGGTGAAGCCGAGGCTCGTCGCCCAGGTGGGGACGGAGGTGCACGACACGGTCGAGAAGCACCGCGTCATCCCCGCCAGGGTCGCGCGTCAAGTGCGCGACATGCTGCGCCTGGCCGTTGAAGAGGGGACGGGCGGGGAAGCCCGCATCCCGGGCTACGATGTCGGCGGCAAGACGGGCACGGCTGAGATCCCGCTGAAGGACGGCAGCGGCTACGCCAAGGGCATCTACACGTCCTCGTTCATCGGGATGGTGCCGGCCGGCCGTCCGCGCCTCGTCGTCCTCGTCACGGTGGAGTCGACACCTGGGTTCGGTGGCGTCGTGGCAGCTCCGGCGTTCAAGGACATCACCAGCTTCGCCCTCCAGCACCTCGAGATCGCGCCGTGACCACTCCGCTCCGCGACCGGGCGGCGGGTCTGCTAGAATCCGCGCCGATGGAGCTGAGCGAGCTGGTCCGAGGGGTGTCGAACGCGTCGGTGCGCGGCGACCCCGCCACCGAGATCACGGGCCTCGCCTACCACACGCGTGACGTCGCCGACGGCACGCTTTTCTTTTGCGTACCCGGGCTTTCGTTCGACGGTCACGCGTTCGCCGCCGCGGCCGCGGAGGCGGGCGCCGCGGCGCTCGTGTGCGAGCGCGACACCGGCGTGCGCGTGCCGCAGGTGCTCGTGCCGTCCGTGCGTCGGGCGATGGCGCTGGCGGCGGCGCGCTGGTACGGCGACCCCTCGCGCGAGCTCCGCGTCGTCGGCGTCACTGGGACGAACGGCAAGACGACCACGGCGCACCTTGTGGCCGGCCTGTTTGCCGCCGCGGGAGAGCCGTCCGGGCTCCTCGGCACGGTCGTCAACCGCATCGGCGGGGTCGAGCACCCCGTCAAGCTCACCACGCCGGAGTCGCTCGACCTGCAGCGGATGTTCAGGGAGATGGCGGAGGCGGGGGACAAGGCGTGCGCGTTCGAGGTCAGCTCGCACGCCCTCGCCCAGGACCGGGCCGCCGGCATCGACTTCGACGCGGTCGTCTTCAGCAACCTGACTCGCGACCACCTCGACTACCACAAGGACCTCGAGGACTACTTCGGCGCCAAGCGCCGCCTCTTCTTGCCGGACGAGGGCCGCAACGGCCACGCCGTCGCCATCGTGAACGTGGCGGACGAGTACGGCGCGCGCCTGGCGCGGGAGTGCCGCCCGATCTACGGCGACGACCTCTGGACCTGCGCGGTCGACGAGGAGGGCGCCTCCGGCGCCGGCGTCGTCGCCCGCGATCTGCAGCTGCGCGCCGACGGCTCCAGCTTCTCGCTGGTCTGTCCGCGTCTCGGGCTCGACGAGCGCGTGTCGCTGCGGCTCGCGGCGCGCTTCAACGTCGAGAACGCCGTCGCCGCGGCGGCGGCCGGGCTGGCCCTCGGGCTGCCCGCCGAGGCCGTCCTGCGCGGCCTCGCCGTCACCGACGGCGTCCCCGGTCGCTTCCAGGCGGTGCGCGCCGGCCAGCCGTTCAGCGTCGTGGTCGACTACTCGCACACGCCCGACTCGCTCGAGAACGCGCTCAAGGCGGCTCGCGCCGTCACGCCCGGGCACGTGCTCGTGGTCTTCGGCTGCGGCGGCGACCGCGACCGCGGCAAGCGGCCGCTCATGGGCGACATCGGCGCGCGGCTCGCGGACCGCGCGGTCATCACCTCCGACAACCCGCGCACCGAGGAGCCCCTCGCGATCATCGACGAGATCGCCGCGGGCGTGCCGCGGGAGCTGGCGTCCCGGGTCGTCATCGAGCCGGACCGGCGCGAGGCCATCCGCATCGCCCTCGCCGAGGCGCGGCCCGGCGACACCGTGGTCATCGCCGGCAAGGGACACGAGCAGGGGCAGCTCGTCGGCGACCGCAAGATCCCCTTCGACGACCGCGCCGTGGCCGAGCAAGAGCTCGCGCGTCTGAGCGGGGAGTGGTGACGCTATGCTGCCGCTGACGCTCGGCGAGGTCGCGGCCGCCTGCGGCGGCCGCCTCGACGCTCCCGACCCCAACCTCGAGGTGCGGCGCGTGTGCACCGACAGCCGCCGCACCCGGCCGGGCGACCTGTTCGTCGCGCTCAGGGGCGAGACCTTCGACGGCGACGAGTACGCGGCCGCCGCCCTCGCCGCGGGCGCGACGGCGGCGGTCGTGCGCGCCGAGACCGCGGCGGCCCTGCCGCCGGCCGCGGCCTGCATCGTCGTCGACGACGGCGTCGCCGCGCTGCAGGCGCTCGCCACCTCCGTGCGCCGCCGCTCGGGCGTCAAGGTCGTCGGCATCACCGGCAGCGCCGGCAAGACCTCCACCAAGGACATCCTCGCGGCGCTGCTGCGGCCGGTGGCTCGCACCGTGGCCACGGCCGCGAACCTGAACAACGAGATCGGCGTGCCGCTCACCCTGCTCGAGATCCAGCCGGACACCGAGGTCGCGGTCGTCGAGATGGCGATGCGCGGCGCCGGGCAGATCCGGGAGCTGGCGCGTGTGGCGCTGCCGGACGTCGGCGTGATCACCAACATCGCCCCGGTCCATCTGGAGCTCGTCGGCACCATCGAGGACGTCGCCTCCGC
>JBLMXT010000072.1:0-5937 GCA_050257915.1 Deltaproteobacteria bacterium | reverse complement strand
CCCGCCGACCCGCTGCTCGAGGAGAACCGGCGGGACGTCGTGGCCCGGGTCCGGGCCGAGGGGGCGGACCTCGGTATCGCCTGGGACGGCGACGCCGACCGCTGCTTCTTCATCGACGCGGGCGGCGAGTTCGTGCCCGGCGACTTCGTCACCGCGCTGCTCGCCGAGGCGCTGCTGCTCAAGAACCCCGGCGCCAGGATCCTCTACGACCTGCGCGCCAGCCGCGCCGTGCCGGACGTGATCACCGCCAACGGCGGCGTGCCCCTGCTCAACCGCGTCGGTCACGCCTTCTTCAAGCAGCGCATGCGCAAGGAGGGCGGCCTGTTCGGCGGCGAGGTCTCGGGCCACTACTACTTCGCCGACAACTACAACGCCGATTCCGGCTTCATCCCGGCGCTGCTCATCCTCGAGCTGCTCTCCCAGAAGGAGGCGACGCTGGCGGAGCTGCTCGAGCCGCTGCGCGCGAAGTACTTCATCAGCGGCGAGATCAACTCGACCGTCGAAGACGTCCCGGCCGCCCTGCGGCGCATCCGGGAGCGGTTCTCCGACGGCGAGCTGGGCGACCTCGACGGGATCTCCGTGGACTACCCGCAGTGGCACTTCAACGTGCGTCCCTCCAACACGGAACCGCTGCTGCGGCTCAACCTCGGCGCCGACTCGCGTGCGCTCATGGAGGAGAAGCGCGACCTCGTGCTCTCCGTGATCCGCGAGGGCTGACGTGGACGTGACCGACCTCGGACCGGCGCGGGTCGCGGAGATCGACGCCTCCGGCATGTTCGCCGAGGTCGCCGGGCTCCCGCGCCAGTTGCGCGAGGGCTACGAGAACGCGCGCGCCCGGCTCGCCGGCGCCTTCTTCGGGACGTTCCCGGCCATCCCGCCGGCGGAGCCGACGGGCGTCGCCCTGTGCGGCATGGGCGGCTCCGCCATCGGCGCCGATCTCATCCTGGCCTGTATCACGGGGCTGCCCGTGCCCGCGACGGTGGTGCGCGGGTATGCGCTGCCCGAGTGGGTCGGCCCGGAGGTCCTGGTGATCGTGGTGAGCTACTCCGGCGAGACAGAGGAGGCGCTCGCCTGCGCCGCGCAGGCGCGCGCGCGCGGCTGCGCGCCGGTGTGCGTCTCGTCCGGCGGCAGCCTCGCCGCCTTCGCGGTGGCGGAGGGCCTGCCGCTCGTCCTCGTGCCCGGCGGCGGGCAGCCGCGCGCCGCCGTGGGTTCCCTGTCGATGCCGCTGCTCGCCACCCTGGAGGCGGCCGGCCTGTGTCCCGAGCACGCCGGCGACGTCGCCGGGGCGGCGGCGCAGCTCGACGCCGACGATGCGATCCTCGCCCCCGGGAGCCCCGAGGACCAGAATCCCGCGAAGGCCCTCGCGCGCCGGCTGCTGCAGCGGCTGGCGGTCGTCTACGGCGCCGGCCCCACGGCGCCAGTCGCCCGGCGCTGGAAGGGCCAGATCAACGAGAACGCCAAGGCGCCGGCCTTCTTCAACGAGCTGCCGGAGGTGGACCACAACGAGCTCATGGGCTGGACGAGCCTGCCGCACGTGACCTCGTCGACGGTCGCGCTGTTCCTCCACGAAGAGACCGGCGAGGCACGCCTCGCGCGGCGCGTCGAGCTGACGGCGCGCGCCTACGAGGCGCGCGGGGTGGCCACGGAGCTGGTCGCCGCGCGCGGCGCCTCACGGCTCGCGCGGCTCTTCTCACTCGTGCAGCTCGGCGACTACGTGAGCTGTTACCTCGCGCTCATGTACGGCGTCGACCCGACGCCGGTGGACGCGATCCAGGCACTCAAGGCGAGCCTCGCCGGCGACGGCGGCTGAGCGCCCGTGGCAGGCGAGGCCGTCGCGCTCGTCCTGACCGTCGCCGACCCGGTGTGCCGCTCCGTCGGCCCCGCCCTGTTCCCGGGCGCCCGGCAGCTCGAGCTCGCGCGGGAGCAGCTGCACCCGCCGGCGCCGTTCGAGGGTCCGCTGTTCGCGCTCTTCGCGGAGCTGCCCCGCGGCGCCGTCGTCGGACTGGTGGTGCCGGTTCGCGCCGCGGGCGAGGCACGTACGGCGCCGGCGCCGGGCAAGCTCGTCCCCGTCACGGACCACGTCGGGCTCGAGGGGCGCGGCCCGCTCACCGGCCGCTGGCCGGCCGGCGTGCCGCGCGACTTCCCCAGCATGACCGGCATATATCAACCGGCCTCCGTTCGTCCGCGTCACGGGCCTCGGGTATACTCGTCGGGCGTCGTGGCGGCGGGCGTCGCGGACGTCCGGCGCCTCACGCGCTTCGAGGCGCGGGCGGTCCGTGAGGGGGGCTGGCCCATCGTGTCCGACACCCTGGTCCCTGTCGCCGTCGTCGCCGCGTACTACGGCGTGAAGCTGGCCGCCTGCGGAGTGGTGCAGGCGCCCCGATCCGAAAGAGAGTGAGGCTCTGCGCATGAGCAACGACTACGACATCAAGGACATCGGCCTCGCCGCCGAGGGCGTGCTGCGCATCGAGTGGGCGGACATGCACATGCCCGTGCTCAAGGCCATCCGCGAGCGCTTCGAGAAGGAGAAGCCGCTCGAGGGCGTGCGCATCGGCGCCTGCCTCCACGTCACCACCGAGACGGCCAACCTCATGCGCACGCTGGTCGCCGGCGGCGCCGACGTGGTGCTCTGCGCCAGCAATCCTCTCAGCACGCAGGACAGCGTCGCCGCCGCGCTCGTCAAGGAGTACGGCGTGCGCGTCTACGCCATCAACGGCGAGGACGAGAAGACCTACTACGCGCACATCAACGCCTGCGTCGACCACCGCCCCAACATCACCATGGACGACGGCGCCGACGTCATCGGCGTGCTGCACGGCGAGCGCCCCGACATGGCGGCCGACATCATCGGCGGCACCGAGGAGACCACCACCGGCGTGATCCGTCTCAAGGCGCTGGAGGCGGAGGGCCGGCTCATGTTCCCCATCGTGGCCGTCAACGAGGCGAACACCAAGCACATGTTCGACAACCGCTACGGCACCGGCCAGAGCACGCTGGACGGCGTCATCCGCGCCACCAACATCCTCATCGCGGGCAGCACCGTCTGCGTCGCCGGCTACGGCTGGTGCGGCCGCGGCCTCGCGCTGCGCATGAAGGGCCACGGCGCCGACGTCATCGTGCTCGAGGTCGACCCCCTGCGCGCGCTCGAGGCGGTCATGGACGGCTTCCGCGTCATGCCGGTCGCCGAGGCCGCCAAGGTCGCCAAGCTCTTCGTCACCGCCACCGGCGACATCCACGTCCTGCGCGGCGAGCACTTCGAGGTCATGCAGGACGGCACCATCATCGCCAACACCGGGCACTTCAACGTGGAGATCGACATCCCGGCGCTCGAGAAGCTAGCCGTGGGCAAGCGCACGGTGCGCGACCTCGTCGACGAGTACACCATGGCCGACGGACGCCGCCTCTACCTGCTGGCCGAGGGGCGGCTCGTCAACCTGGCGGCGGCCGAGGGCCACCCGGCGGCGGTCATGGACATGAGCTTCGCCAACCAGTCGCTCAGCGCGGAGTTCATGGTCAAGAACCACGCCGGCCTCGAGAAGAAGGTCTACGTGGTGCCCAAGGACATCGACGACGAGATCGCGCGGCTCAAGCTCGAGTCGATGGCGGTCGAGTGCGACACGCTCACCGAGGAGCAGGCCAAGTACCTGGCCTCCTGGGACCAGGGCACCTGAGGCGGGAGGACCTGGTGAATAGCGAGCGCAGCCCGGCTATCGAGGGGGGCGCCGCAGGTGCACCACTCCGCGGGGCCGCAGACCAGGCACAGGGCGGGACGGCGGGGGCCGGCGAGCGCAGCGGGCCCGGCGGGTCGCGCCTGCGCGTGCGCACCGTGCAGATCCTCCCCGGCGAGGTGGTGCTCATCGACCAGCTCGCGCTGCCGCAGGTGGAGCGCTACGTCGCCTGTCGCACCTGGCGTGAGGTGGCGGACCGCATCAGCGAAATGAGGGTGCGCGGGGCGCCGGCCATCGGCGTCACCGCGGCCGGCGGCATCGCGCTCGCCGCCGCCGAGGCGGCAGCCGCGAGCCCCGACGACCCGGCCGGCTTGCGGGCCGCTCTCGACCAGGCCGCGAGCGGCCTGCTGGCCACGCGGCCCACCGCCGTCAACCTCAGCTGGGCACTGCAGGAGATGCGGCGAGCCTGGGAGTCGGCGCTCGCCGCGCCCGGCGCCACGCCGGCGGCCGTCGCCGTCGCGCTGCTCGCGCGGGCGCAGGCCATCCACGACGACGACGTCGACCGCTGCCTGCGCATCGGCGAGCACGGCGCGGCGCTGTTCTCCGCCGGCGCCCGCATCCTCACGCACTGCAACGCGGGCGCCCTGGCGACGGCAGGCTACGGCACCGCCCTCGGCGTGATCAGGTCGGCCGCGGCGCGCCACCCGGACATCTCCGTGTGGGTCGACGAGACGCGGCCGTGGCTCCAGGGCGCCAGGCTCACGGCCTGGGAGCTCCAGGTCGAGGGCATCCCGTACCGGCTCATCAGCGACAACATGGCCGGCTACTTCATGCGCCGCGGCGAGGTCGACGGCGTCGTGGTCGGGGCCGACCGCATCGCCGCCAACGGCGACACCGCCAACAAGATCGGCACCTACAGCGTCAGCGTGCTCGCCAAGGAGCACTCCGTGCCGTTCTACGTGGCGGCGCCGCTCTCGACCGTCGACATGAGCGTCGCGTGCGGCGACGCGATCCCCATCGAGGAGCGCGACCCGGCCGAGGTCACCGCCTTCCGCGGCGAGCAGGTCGCGCCGGCCGGCGCCGTCGCCCGCCATCCGGCCTTCGACGTCACGCCGGCCGCCAACATCGCCGCCGTCGTCACCGAGGCCGGGGTACTGCGCCCGCCGCTGGGCGCCGCGCTGGCGTCGGTGTGCGGCGCGGGGGGGTGCCGACCGTGACGGCGCGCGCCTACCTCATGGCGGCGGGCCTCGGCACCCGGCTGTACCCGCTCACCGGGCTCACGTCCAAACCGATGGTACCGATCCTCAACCGGCCGGTCATGGAGCACCTCCTCCATCTGCTGCGCCGCCACGGGGTCACCGAGATCGCCGCCAATCTGCACTACCACCCCGACAAGATCAGCTCGTACTTCGGCGACGGCAGGGAGGTCGGCGTCGACCTCCGCTACAACCTCGAGGGCCAGCTCATGGGCACCGCCGGCGGCGCCAGCGCGTTCCGCGAGTTCCTCGACCACTCGACCTTCCTGGTGATGAGCGGCGACGGGCTCACCGACATCGACCTCAGCGCGTTCCTGGCGGCGCACAAGCGATCGGGCGGCGTCGCCACGCTGGCGGTCAAGGAGGTGGAGGACCCGTCGCTGTACGGCGTGGTCGTGCACGACGAGGACATGCGCATCACCGGCTTCCAGGAGAAGCCCGCGCGCGAGGAGGCGCGGTCGCACCTCTGCAACTGCGGCATCTACGCGTTCGAGCCGCGCATCTTCGACTACGTCGCTCAGGGCGTCTTCGTCGACTGGGCCAAAGACGTGTTCCCGACCCTGCTCGCCGACGGCCTCCCGTTCCACTGCTGGCGCCTCGAGAGCTACTGGAACGACGTCGGCAACATCGAGCAATACCGCATCGGCAACTTCGACGCGCTGCACGGCCGGGTGGACGTGGACGTCCCCGGCCGCCAGATCGCCCCGCGCGTGTGGGTGGGCCAGGGCACCGAGATCGAGCGCGGCGTGCGGCTCGAGCCGCCGGTCCTCCTCGGCGCCGGCTGCCTGGTCGAGGCCGGCGCCGAGCTCATCGGGCCCCTCATCATCGGCGACGGCTGCGTCGTCGAGCGCGGCGCCGTGCTCGAGGGCGTCATCCAGTGGAGCGGCGCCAAGGCGGGCCGCGACTCGCGTCTGGCCGGCAGCATCCTCGGCCGCAACGTCGTCGTCCACCACGAGGCGGTGGTGCACGAGGACGCGGTCATCGGCGACCGCTCCGAGGTGGCGGCCCACACG
>JBLMXT010000071.1:0-10127 GCA_050257915.1 Deltaproteobacteria bacterium | reverse complement strand
ACTGACCATCGAGCGGAGGCGCACCGTGCACGAGCTGGGCATCACACAGGGGATCATCGACAGGGCCCGCGAGACGGCCGTGGCCAACGGCGCCCGCAAGGTCGCCGGCCTCTACCTGGTGATGACTCCCGCCGCGGACTTCACCCAGGACTCCATAGAGATGTACTTCGAGATGCTCGCGAGCGACGACGAGCTGTTCCGGGGGGCGAAGCTTCACTTCGCGCACAAGCCGGTCGCCGCGACGTGCCTCAGCTGCAGCGACGAGTTCAACACCGACGCGCCGCAGCCGATCTGTCCGCAGTGCGGCTCGCTGCTGGTGCAGCTGGATCCCGATGCGCCGATGGTGCAGCTCACCGACATCGACATCGACGACGGGCCGGACGAGCCAGCGTGAAGCGGAGAGAGATGGTGGAGCATAGCGGAATCGAACCGCTGACCTCCTGGGTGCGATCCAGGCGCTCTCCCAGCTGAGCTAATGCCCCACGCGGGTCCCGAGCGTGCCGGGACAACGTAGTATGCGGCATTCCCGGGCCACGGGCAAGTCACTCACGGCTGCCTGGGCGGCGGCGGAGGAGGCGCCTCCGGCCCGGAGGGCGCCGCCGGCGCAGGCGGTGGCGCGGCGGGTGGCGCGGCCGGCCACGAGGCTGCGGCCGGCGGGGCCGCCGTGAGCGACGGGTTGAAGCTGAACGGGGGGTAGCGGTCCACCAGGCCGAGGGCGTACGCGTTCACGCGCGTGTACCAGCGCACGTAGCCCGCCACCACGTCCCACATGCCTCGCGGGAACGTCGCCCCGAAGAGGATCACCCACTGCACCACGAACCAGAGCACGAACGCCGCGATGCCGACGAACACCAGCACGACGTAGTGCGGGAAGGCGGCGAGCTGCCGCAGCAGCAGTCCGCCGCCGCCCCACGACGGCAGGTTGAGCTGGTACTGGTAGCTGCCGTCAGTCGACCAGGACGCGATGGTGTCGGCGTGGTCGATCAGCCAGGCGGCGATCCAGATCAGCGCGATGAGGCCGACTATCTGCGCGAGGACAGTGAAGGCGGCGTACGCGCGGCTCGGCTGCGCCGGACGCTCCACCACCACGTCGACGGGGTAGTCATGCGCCGGCTTGAGGGCGAAGGGCGGGTAGCGGTCGTCGAGGGAAAGGACGAATGCGGTCACCCGCGTCTGCCACCGCAACACGCCGGTGACGAACTCGTGCATGCCGGCCGGGTACTCCCCCTTGAGGACCACGACGAACTGGGCGACGAAGGCGACCACCCACTGGGCGATGCCGAGGAAGACGAGGACGATGCCGTGCGGGATCAGCGCGAAGAACTTGATCCAGAAGATGGTGAGCGCCGCCCAGCCCCGTGAGCTCCGCTCGGGGTAGTCGGCGCGGACGTCCACCGGATAGTCGCCAGGGACCATGGTCCTCCTCTCGTGCCGGCCTCGCGGCCGGCTCAGAACAGCGGCCGCAGCCGCGCCGCCATCTCCTCGGGCGCGGCGAACATCAGCTCACCGCCCAGCTGCTTCTGCAGGAAGTAGTCGTCGGTGCGGTAGTCCTGCTTGAACGCGGTCCGGGCGATGACGCGCACAACGACGGGGAACCCGGCGTCGTGCCCGTCCAGCGGCCCGCCCGAGAGCGTGAAATTGAACGCCGAGAGCCCCTCGTCCTCGTACCAGGTGAGGACCCTCGCGAGGCCGTCGGCGAGCGCCACGGCGTGCGCGTCCTGGAGGTCCGTCAGGCGTGGCGCCCCGGGGACGACGGCGATCACTTCGCGGGCGCCGGCCGGCGCGAACGGCACCAGCCAGTGGACGCCGGCCGCTCCCCAGACGTAGCGCTCGCCGGTGGCGCGCTCCTGCTCGACCAGCGTCTTCCAGTAGCTCTCCCCACGCGCGCCGAGCCAGGCGGCCGAGCGGTCCCAGTACAACTGGACCAGCCAGGGCACGGTCTCGCCGCCGAACACCTGGAAGTGGGGGTGCACCAGGCTGGCGCCTCCGGGCAGCATGTGATTGCAGCAGACGGAGATGTGCGTCATGCGAGGGTGGAACGCGGCGGCGCGGCGTGCGAAGTCGAGCGCCGCGCCGAGGCCCTCCTCGAGCAGGCTCGGCGTGAACTGCGAAGGCCGCAGGAAGTGCTCCTCGGGGAACGTGACCACGGCGTGCACGCTCGCCAGGGGGAAGAGGTTGGGGAAGACGAGGGCCCGCCCGCGCTCGAGGCGTCCGCCGGGCACCAGCTCGTCGGGATAGCGGGGCGTGGCCTCGAGCACCTTCTCCGGGCAGAAGAAGCAGCCCTCGCGGCTGCGGGTCACCAGCAGGTCGGTGTACGCCCAGTCGGCTCTGCCGAGGAACATCTCCTCCTTGGCCTCGAGGCCGGCGGAAGCGACCGCGGTCATCCCCGTCAAGGGGTCGGTGCGCACCTCTACCCGGTCCTTTGCGAGCTCCATTCCGGCGAGAGGACTGTAGAACGCTGCGGTCTCGGTGCGGCGCTGGAACTGGATGGGGTCGGTCATGACCGCTCCTCTCGTGGTGCGGCGATCCCCCTCGGGGCGGGCGGCACGATGATACGGCCGGTCGTGAAGACCGACAAGGTCGGCCCGGCCCCGGCCGACGTCGTGGCGGCCGTCCATGGCGTAGACTGAGCGCGTCCCGGTCCCCGAGCTCGCGGAGCCCCAATGAGCATCATCGCCGTGCCTACCCGCGCCCTCACACCGATCGGTGAGCAACAGGCCGGCGCGCGAGGACCGCTGGTGCGGGGCTGATGGAGACCGTGGACCTCAGGAGGCTGTGGGACGACGCGGGCGGCGGCGGGGAGCCGGCGCCCAGGGGCGCCGGCCTGCTCGGGTTGCACGTCGTCGACGACCCGGCGGCGCTGACGGGGATGTCGCTCGCGGTTCTTGGGCTGCCGCTCGGTGGCGCGTCAGGGCGACCGGCGTCGGTGAGGCGCGCTTCGCTCCGCTATGCGGATTGGCTGCCGGGCCTCTCCGCCGGCTTCCGGGCGGCCGACTACGGTGACGTCGCGATCGTCGAGCAAGACCCGGCCCTCGCCTTCATGCTCGCGCACAGCCGGCTGGCCGACATCATCGCCGCCGGCGCGGCGCCGCTGGTGCTTGGCGGCGACGCTCTCGTGAGCGTGCCCGTGCTCCAGGTGCTCTCCGGCAAGCTGCGCGGCCGGCTGGGGGTGGTCGCCTTCACGCCGACCTACGACGTCTCGCCCGAGCCGCTGTACGCTGCAGGCTCGCGGTGGGCGCGCGCGCTCGAGCTCCACGTGCTCGCGCCCGCCAACCTGGTGCTGGTCGGCGGGCGGGCGGCTCCGCCGGACGGGCCCGCCCGCCACATGCTCGACGCTCTCGGCGCGACGGCCTTTTCTCTCGAGGACGTCCTTCGCGACGGCATGGCCACCGTTGCCCAGGAGGCGCTCGAGACGGCCGCGAGCGGGACGGAGGCCGTCTACATCTCCGTCGACCTGGACGTGCTGGCGGGGGTGGGCGATCCCGTCGGCCTGCAGGCGCGTGAGCTGGCGGCGGGTGTCGCCGTCGTCTCCGACGCCTTGCTGGCGGCGGCGGACATCTGTGGGACGAGTGGCGGGCCGGACGGCGGGGACGGCCCGTGCGCCACCGCCGCGCGCGCCGCCGCCGAGATCGTCGCCGGGGTGGCCGGCAGGCTCAAGTAGCAGCAACGCACCGCCGGCGCGCGGGTTCGAACCGCTCGCGGCGCGGCGACCGACAGTCCCAAGGAGGACCAGTGGACCGGCACAGCACGACGCAGACCCCCGTCGTCAGTACGTTCAACGAGTGGGACCCGCTGGAGGAGATGGTGGTCGGACGCGTCGACGAGAACACCCTCGTCCCGCCGTGGGACGTCATCATGCCGGCGGTGGTGCACGACAAGACGCAGTGGGACTTCTTCAAGGCAAACGGCGGCACGCCGTGGCCGCTCGACATGCTGAAGAGGGCGGAGCGCGACCTGGACGCGTTCATCGACATCCTGCGGCAGGCAGGGGTCACGGTGCGGCAGCCGGAGCCGTACGCGTACGAGCGCCCGCTGGCGACGCCGGATTGGGAGGTCGCCAGCAGCTGCTACGCGCTGATGCCCCGCGACGTCCTGTTCGTCATCGGCGACCAGATCATCGAGGCGCCGATGGGCTGGCGCAGCCGGTCGACGGAGCGGCTCGCGTACCGCGAGCTCTGCAAGGAGTACTTCCGCGGCGGCGCCCGCTGGGTCGCCGCGCCGCCGCCGCGCCTCTCGGACGAGAGCTACACGCCGGGGTTCGCGGCCCCGGAGGAGGACGAACCCCAGCGCTTCCTGCCCACCGAGTACGAGCCGATGTTCGACGCGGCCGACGCCATCAAGTGCGGCCGCGACGTCTTCATCGCCCGCTCCAGCTGCTGCAACCGCTTCGGCATCGACTGGCTGCGGCGCCACCTGGGCGACGCGTACACGGTGCACGAGATCGAGGTCCACGACACGCACCCGATGCACATCGACGCGACCTTCCAGCCGCTCGCTCCGGGCAAGCTGCTCATCAACCCCGAGCGCGTGGTCAAGGTGCCGGACATGTTCGAGAAGGCCGGCTGGGACGTGCTCGTCTGCCCCGAGCCGGAGATGCCCGAGAGCCACCCCATGTACAACTGCAGCCGCTGGATCATGATGAACGTGGTGATGCTGGACGAGACGCGCGTCGTCGTGTCGGCCGGCGAGAAGCGGTTCGTGCGCCGGCTCAAGGAGTGGGGGTTCGACCCCATCGAGTGCCCGTTCTGGGACTTCGAGACGATCGGCGGCGGGTTCCACTGCGCCAGCGTCGACATCCGCCGGCGCGGCGGCCTCACGTCCTACTTCTGAGCACCTCGGAGAACGCGCGCGCCAGTTCGTCCTCTCCGCCGAGAGCCGGGCACTTCAGCAGCTCGTCGAGGGCCTCGGCCTCCGAGATGCGGGCGCGGTACGGCCGCTCGGTCACGAGCGCCTGATAGGTCTCCGTCAGCGCGACGATCCTGCCGGCCGGTGTGTCGCTCGGGCTCCCGCCGCCGGCGGCGGTGACGGCCGCGTGGACGTCCTGCGGCGGCACGCCCGTCGCCAGCGCCACGCCCAGAGCGATCTGGGTGACAGAGGCGCGCCGCCGCTGACGGAAGGCCTCCCGCGCGGCCACCAGCTCACCCATCGCGGCGACGGGGTCCGGGGGGTCCACGTCGGCCTGTTCGGGCGTGTCGCCGCCGTGCTGGGCGCCGAACGTCATGACCGTGTCGCGCCCGCGCCGCTTGGCGAGGTACATCGCCCAGTCGGCCTTGTCGACCAGCTCGTCCTTGTACGTCGCATCTCTGGGGCAGGTGGCGACGCCGATGCTCACCGAGAGGGTGTCGGCGCCGACGCCGGCGCCGAGCCGGATGTGGGTGATGCCGGCGCGCATCCGCTCCGCGACGTCGAGCGCGCCGGGCTCGGTCGTGTCGATGAGGATGGCGGCGAACTCCTCGCCGCCGTATCTCGCGACCAGATCCACGTGGCGCACGGAGCTCTCGAGCACGCGGGCGACCGCGCGCAGCGCCTTGTCGCCCGATCCGTGTCCGTGCAGGTCGTTGAAGGCGCGGAAGTTGTCGAGGTCGCAGAAGAGCAGCGCGAGGCTCGTCCCCTGCTCCTGGCAGCGCTCGATCTCCTCACTCAGGCGTTCATGGAAGTACCGGTGGTTGTAGAGGCCGGTGAGACCGTCGGTGATGGCTTCGAGCTCGGAGCGACCCGATTGTGCCGCCGCGGTGTGCAGCATCGAGGCGAAGGTCTCGGCCACGCTGCTGCGCAGCCCCTCGACCTCGGTGACGCCCTCGGCCGCCGGGATGTCCGCGGAGACGACGGCGACCACGGACCCGTCCGCGTCGGTCACCGGCGCGACCCCGCTGATCCAGACACCCCACTGGTCCACGTACAGGACGTTGGCCGGGAGATCGCGGCCGGCGAACGTCTCAGCCAGTTCGTCGTCGCTCACGACTTCATCTCCGGGGTGTGGCGAGTCCGGGCCAGCGCCCGCCTCGGAGTCGGCGAGAACGACCGTCCGACGCCCGTACCGCCCGTACAGCGTGAGGTGCTTCGTGTGGGCAGCCGCGGCGCGCGCCCGGCGCAGCTTCTCCGTCACTGCGGCGTGCTCGGGCACGACCGCGCCACGCGCCTCGCGCAGCGCCAGACACTCCCCGGCGGTCAGCGCCGCGGCGGCCCGCCCGGCGACGCCGCCCGCCTGGCGGCGTCGCTCCGCCACGCGCGCCAGCACCCGGCGGAACGCCGCGACCATGGCCGGGTCGAACTGTGCGCCGCCGCAGCGTTCGAGTTCCTCGAGGCACTCCTCGTCGGTGAGGCCCTGACGGTAGGGGCGCCGGAACGACATGGCGTCGTACGAGTCGGCCACGCACATGGCGCGGGCGACTGCGGGGATCTCCTCGCCGGCGAGTCCGTCGGGGTAGCCGTCGCCGTCCCAGCGCTCGTGGTGGTGTCGGACGCCGGCCACGAGCGCGTCGGAGAAGAGGGAGCGAATGATCTCGGCGCTGAAGATGGGGTGCTGCCGCATCAGCCGCCACTCGTGTTCGTTCAGCCCGCTCGGCTTGAGAAGCACCCGGTCTGGCACGCCGATCTTGCCGATGTCGTGCAGGTAGGCGGCTTCCTCGACGTCCCGCAGGAACTCGTCCGTCCAGCCCAGCTCCCGGCCGAGCAGCGCCATGTACGCGGCCACGCGCGCGGCGTGCCCGAGGGTGTAGTAGTCCTTGGCGTTGAGCGCCGAGCTCAAGGCCTTCAGGTTGCCGAGGTGCATGCTCTTGATGCCCTCGTAGAGCTCCGCGTTGTCGATCGCAAGGGCGGCGAAGCGGCAGATGGACGCGATGGTCGCCGTCTCCTCGGGGGAGTACCTGCGCTGCGGCTCCCGGTGGGTCAGCTCGAGCACGCCGATCACGCGCTCCCGGGAGATGAGCGGGACGATCAGCGTCGTGCGCTCCCCGTTCTGCTCCATGAGGGCGATCTCGGCCGGCGACAGGCGCGGGTCGGCGGGACTCTCGATCACGACCGGCTCACGCGTCCGGACCGCTGCGGCCATAGCCGTCCAGTCGTCGAGCGTGAACGTGCGCCCCAGCCAGTCGCCGTCGACATCGCCCCCGTCGATGCTCGTGACGCTCTCCAGCAGGCCGCCGTCCCGCAGGGTGTAGATGTCGCACAGGGGCGCGCCGGAGACGGCGCAGAGCCGGCGCGCGGTGGACAGCAGCACTTCGCTGAGGTCGAGCGAGGAGGAGAGCTCGAAGCTGACGTCGCTCACGAGGGCCATGCGCTCGGCGCTGCGGTCGAGTTCATCGAAGAGGGTCGCGTTGGCGAGGGCGCCCGCCGCGACCTGCGCGAGGCTGTGGAGGAGGTCCGTGCGCGCGAAGGTGCGGGCGTGATCGTCGTGGATGCCCGCGACGCCGATGACCTCTCCCCTGCTGATCAGCGGCAGACACAGCATGGCCCGGTGTCCGCCGCCCGGGCCCCACTCGCGCTCGAGGTCGCTGACGCGGGGATCGTCTGAGACGTCCTCGGCGTATGCCGGTTGCCGCGTCTCCAGAGCGACGCGCAGGAGGCCCAGACGGTCGAGCGGGTACTCCGTGCCGACGTAGTCGCCGACCGGCTCGCCGTGATCCATGCAGGCCACAACGCGGAGGGCGTCATCGTGCAGCGTGGAGATCTCGCAGTAGGGCGCGCCGGCGGCGGCGCACAGACGAAGGGCGACGCTCTCGAGGACCTGGTCCCTGTCCAGCGTCGCCCCGAACTCGATCCCGCTCTCCACCAGCAGTCCCAGCGTCTCGTTGGTCTCCTCCAGGCGCTCCATGAGGAGGGCGTTCTCCAGCGCGCCGGCCATCATCTGACCCACGCGGAGAAGGAAGTCGCGGTGCTCGGCGTAGTCGCGTCGCCGGTGGTCGTAGACGTCGAGCAGGCCGATCACCCGGTCCTCCAGCACGAGCGGCACGCAGATCTCGCTCTGCGATCCAGAAGCGAGGTGGAGCCCACGCTCGTAGTCGCTGAGGCGTGGGTCCTCCGGGCTCTCGATGATCAGCGCCGATCGCTCCGCGATCGCGGCCTTGGTGCTGGGGAAGAGGTTGAGGTCGATCGTACGGTCCGCGTAGTCGTCGAGGAACTGCCCGTCGTCATACGTGAGGACGCAGTGGAGGGAATCGCCGCGGAGGATGAACACCTGGCAGCCGTCGGCCTCCATGAGCTCCACGACGCGCGGGCCGACCGAGCGGACCAGCGCCTTCAGGCCGCCGGCATCCGAGGCGGTCCTGCCCAGCTCGACGAGCTCGGCGAGCGCCGCGTTGCGGCGCTCCAGCTTGTCGAGCAGAACGGCGTTCTCGATCGCTCCGGCCGCCGTCTGACCTACGCTGCGCAGGAAGTCCAGGTACTCCCCGTAGTCTCGCGGCCGGGTGTCGAACACGTCGATGAGGCCGATGACCCGGTCGCCCCCGAGGAGCGGGATGCAGAGCTCGCTCTCGAATCCATACCCGGCCATGGCCTCTCGCTCCTCGTCGGTCAGGTGCGGGTCGTCGAGACTCGCGATCGCCATGGGCTGACCGGTACGTACCGCGAGCGCGGTGGCGGGGAAGCGGTCGATGTCGAGGACGCGGCCCACCACGCTCGTGTCGAGGCCGTCCTTGTCGGCGCTGACCACACAGCGCAGCTTGCCGTCCTTGAGCGTGAAGATGTCGCAGTCGGCGGCGCCGATGGTCTCGCGCAGCCGCTCGGCGAGTGCCGTGAGCACCGTCTCCAGGTCGTGGGCCTGGGAGGCGACCGCCCCCAGCTCGACGATGTCGCGGAGCACCGTGGTGCGCCGTTCCAACTGGTCGACGAGGAGGGCGTTCTCGAACGCTCCGGCAAGCGTCTGCGCCGTGCCGCGCAGGAAGCTCAGATACTCGCTGAAGTCGCGCTCGCGGGTGTCGTACACGTCGAGCAGCCCGTACAGCTCGTCGCCGATGACCAGCGGCAGGCACACCTCACTGGAGAACCCATAGTCGTGGTAGGCGGCGCGCTCGGCCCGATTCAGCTGGGGGTCGTCCGGGCTGGTGATGGTGAGGATCTGGTGGCTGTACACCGCCTCGGCGGTCGTCGGGTAGCGCTCGAGGTCGAACTTGCTGCCGATCACCGAGTCGTCGTGACCGCTGCGGTCGAAGCTCGCGACGCAGCGGAGCGTCCCGTCCAGCGACCGGTAGATGTCGCAGTTCGCCGCGTCGACCGCGGAGAGCACGCGTTCGGCGACGGAGCGCACCAGTTGGTCGAGATCGCGGATGCGGCTCGCAAGCGAGCCCAGCTCGACCAGCTCATTGAGGGTGCGGTTGCGGCGGTCCACCTGCTCGAAGAGCGCGGCGTTGTCCAGGGCGTGGGCGGCCACCTGGCCCAGGCCACGGATGAGGTCGAGGTCCTCGGCGAAGTCGCGCGGCTCGTAGTCGGACAGCTCCACGACGCCGATCACGCGCCCTCGGGACAGCAGCGGCATGGACAGCTGCGCCTGGTACCCCCATCTCTCGAGGGAATAGCGGCCGTCCTCGTCCAGGAGGGGGTCGTCCAGCGTCGCGACCACGGTGACCTCACCCGTCTCGACGGCCTTGCGACAACAGGGATAGCGACGCAGAGGGAGCACGACGCCCTCCCACTCCGCGTCGAGCCGGCCGTTGTCGTAGCTGACGAGCCCGCGGAGCGTGTCGCCCTCGACGGCGTAGATGTCGGCCACGGGGGTGCGCGTGAGTTCCGAGAGCCGTTGGGCCACGGCGTGGAGGATCTCGTCCGTGCGGAGACTGGCGGTGTCCTGGTGGCCAGCCTCCACGACCAGGGCGAGATCGCGGTTGCGGCGCTGGAGGCGGCTGATCACCTCGCCGCTGCCGAGTGCCGCAGCCATGAGGTCGGCGGCCACCTGAGCGACCTGCGTGGCCGTGGCGACACCGGTGACGGTCGCCGAGCCGAACTCGAGGACTCCGACCACGCGGTCCCAGAAGACGACCGGCGTCAGCACGACGCCGGCGAGGCCTCGACCGGTGACGAAGCGCGTCATCGCCGCGGACGACAGGAGCGGGCGGTCGGCGTCCGTCAGGACGACCACGGGAGCGCGGCCGGCAACGGCGTGCGCGGCGGCCGGATAGTCGCCCAGGCGCCAT
>JBLMXT010000070.1:0-2595 GCA_050257915.1 Deltaproteobacteria bacterium | reverse complement strand
TTCCCCGCCCGGGTGTACACGGGGCCGGAGCTGGTGGAGCGCCTGCAGGGCATGGAGTTCGAGCCGTACGAGCGCACCATCGACGCCCATATCAAGAACCTGCGGCGCAAGCTGGGCGACGACGCCCGCGCGCCCCGGCTCGTGCTCACGGTCTACGGTCGCGGCTACGCCTTCGCGGAGGACCAGCGGTGAGTGACCGCGGCGGGAGGGTCCACGAGGGGGGTGGCGCAGCGGCTCCCCCCAGGCGCGGCCTCCGTCTCCGGCTCGCTCTGACCCACCTCGCGATCGCGGTGCTCGCCATCGTCGTGGTCGGGGTGATCGTCGTATATACGGGTTCGCGGCGCTTCGACAGCTACCTCGAACAGGTGCAGGGCAAGCGGAACGCCGCCGTCCTCACCTCACTGCAGTCCACCTACAAGGCGCCCGACGGCTGGGACGCCACGGCCATCTACGCGCTCAGCCAGGTGGCGCTGTTCAACAACGTCGACGTGGCCGTCTACGACACCGACGGACGGCTCATCTTCACCGTCCAAGGTCGGCACATGGGCCGCGGGATGATGGGCGGCCAGGGCATGATGGGCGAAGGCGGCGGGATGATGGGCGGCGCCGGCGCGGCGGCGTCCGCGTCGCCGCGGGGTACGCCGCTCAGCAGCGCCGACTTCACGGTGCGGAGCGCGCCCATCGTCGTCGCCGGTCAGCAGGTTGGTACCGCCGAGATCTACGCGCCCAAGGGCGCGCGGGCCGCTGCCGAGGACGCGTATCAGAGCGCCCTCACGCGTAACCTCGTCATCGCCGCGGCCATCGCCGGCGTGCTCGCCCTGCTCGTGAGCCTGCTCGTGAGCCGGCGCATCACCGGCCCCCTCGAGGAGCTCACCGACGCCGCCGGAGACGTCTCGGCGGGCAACCTCGACGTGCGCGTCGCGCCGCGAGGCGACGACGAGGTCGCGGCGCTGGCCTCGGCCTTCAATTCCATGGCCGACCGGCTGGCCCGCGATGAGCAGTGGCGCCGGGACATGACGAGCGACCTCTCCCACGAGTTGCGCACCCCGCTGGCGACCATCCAGTCGCGGGTGGAGGCGCTCGAGGACGGGATCCTGCCGCCGACGCCGGAGAACCTCCGCCTGATCGGTGAGGAGGTCGAACGCCTCGGCCGGTTGCTCGGTGCACTGCGCAGCCTCAACGAGCTCGAGAGCGAGGACCTCAGCGTGGAGCACGAGCCCGTGGACCTGGCGGAGGTGGCGGCAGGCGCCGCCGACCGCCACCGCCCGGCGTTCCTCACCAAGGGCGTCGAGCTCACGGAGGAGCTGCAGCCGGGGGTCGTGCTGGGCGACCGCGACCGGCTGCTGCAGGTGGTCGCCAACCTGCTCGACAACGCGCTCAAGTTCACGCCGGCCGGAGGGCACGTGGTCCTCGCCGTGGAAGCGGTCGACCGGCAGGACGAGCAGGCCGGTGGCGCCCCGGCGGGGCCCGCCGGCCGGTCCGTGCGTCTCACGGTCACCGACGACGGTCCGGGCGTGGAGGCTGTCGACCTGCCGTTCATCTTCGACAGGTTCTACCGCGCGCAGCACACGCGCGGCACGGCGGGGGCCGGCCTCGGCCTCGCCATCTGTCGCGCGCTGGTCGAGGCGCAGGGCGGCTCGATCGCCGCCGGCGACAGGCCGGGCGGCGGCGCCCGGTTCACGGTGCTGCTGCCGGCCGCCGGACGCGTCTGAGGCACGCCGTGGCGGCGCCGACGAGTCTTCCGCGCGGCCGCCTCCTGCTCGCATGCGATCTGGACGGGACCCTGCTCGACCACGACGCCTTGCCCGTCCCGGGCGCGGGGGAGGCTCTCGCCGAGCTGATCGCCGCCGGAGCGCTCTTCGCCGTCTGCACGGGGCGCCCGCTGCGGACCGCGCGACGCGCCGTCGCCGCGCTCGGGGTGGAGCCTCTCGTGTACGCCTGCTACCACGGGGCGCTCGTGACCGAGGCGTCGGGCCGGGTCCTGCGGCACCAGCCACTCCCACCACGGGAGGCGGCGGAGGTCGCCGCCCGGGCGCTGGCGGCCGGGGCGGCCGTGACCGTCTGGGACGTGGACGAGCCGCGCGAGCTCGAGCCGGACGCCGCCGGCGACGCGCCGGGGGACGCGGTCAGCCGGCTCGTCGTCCACGGGGAGCCGGGCACCGTCGCGCGGCTGCTCGACGGACTGCGTGCGGAGTGGGCCGGGCGGCTGCGCGTCGAGCCCATCCGGCTCGGCTTTCTCGGGGTCTACGCGCCCGTCGTGGACAAGGGTGACGCCCTTCGCTTCGTCGCCGCGCGGCTCGGCGTGGCGGCGGAGCGGACGGTCGCCTGCGGCGACGGGACGGCGGACGAATCGCTGCTCGCGGCGGCCGCGGTGCGGATCGCCGTCGGGGAACCCCTGCACGTGCTCGGTCACCTGCCGGACGTCGTGGTGACGAGCTGGGCGCGGCTCCCCGAGACGCTGCGCGCCCAGGTCCTGCCGCTGCTCTGACGACCGCGCCGGTCCGCCGCCGGCGCAGGTGCGTCACGCGAGGGGGCCTCAGGACGCACGGCGTATCGCGTACGCACGCCGGGCCCTTGATCTCGTCGAGGAGATCT
>JBLMXT010000069.1:0-2570 GCA_050257915.1 Deltaproteobacteria bacterium | reverse complement strand
GTTCCCTGAGCTGCTTCGCGTGGCGGAGCTGCCGCTTCAGCTTGGTGATCGAGGGGTCGCCCGCCACGGCCGGCGCGGCGACGACGCCGGCGGCGAGAACGGTGAGGGCGATGGCGAGGGTGAGTGTTCTGAGTCGCACGCTGTCCTTCCCACGTGGTGTCCCGCGCGGCAGGGGCGATGGCCTGTGCCGGGCGAGCGGTCCGCGCCGTACGCACGCCGCCGCGCGACATGTCCGTCAACGGTGAGTGAGAAGGAAGACGAATCTGCGGGGCGGGGCGCAAGGCGCCTCTTGGTGAGATCCGCTGCACAGTCAAGCGGATTATCGCGCGCGGCGCAACCCGGAGGCTCCTGCCGTGCCTCGCGCAGGCGGTTCGGCCTGCGGGCGATCGCCGTGTAAACTGGCCTCCGTGAGCCGTAACGGCGCTCACGGGACCATGGGGGTTGGGATGAGAGGTGGACCTTCGCGGCGGCGCGCCACCGCGGTCGTTGCTCTGGCGCTCGCGGTCGTCGCGCTGACGGCGGCCTCACCGGCGGCCGCGCTCGCGCCACGCTTCGCGGTGAACGGCGGCGCCACGTACGCGCGTGGCCTGCGCGCGACGGTCGGCGACAAGGGCTGGTCGCCCTTCTTCCGCCACGGCGTGGTGGTCTGGGACGGTGGCAGCATCATCGCCGGGCATGGAGCCGATCGCGGCTACGAGTTCCCGGCCCAGACGCTGGCCGTGGTGCCCAGGGTCTGCACGAGCTTCGTCTCCTACGACTCCGGCGCCCGCATCGCCGACATGCTCGCGGACGCCCCCGTGGAGGTCGACGCGCGGTACGACGCGCGGGCGGACCTGAACCTGTGCCTCCTGCTCGCCGGCGGGGGCGACTTCCGCGCCGGCGTGACGGCGGCCGCGGAGTACGCCGCGGTCAGGACGTACTGCCTCGAGCGCCGGGCGGCCGGCTTTCGCGTGATCGTCCTGAGCGTCCTGCCGTCGGACCGCCCCGAGACCTTCGACGTCGTGCGGCTCGCCTACAACGCGATGGTGAGGGACAACTGGCCGGATTTCGCCGACGGCCTCGCCGACATCGCCGCCGATCCGCGCATCGGCGAGACCGGGGACCAGCTGGACCGGCAGTTCTACAAGGTCGACGCGCTGCACCCGAACAACGCCGGCAACGCGGTGATGGCCGCGGTCACCGCTCCCGTCGTCACGGCGCAGCCGTGGGTCTCGGCCCGCTGCGAGCTCCGTCTGCGGGACCTGCCGGGAGAGTGGAGCGCCTGGCGCCCCTACTCGGCGGCGACCATGCTGCAGCTCGGCGACTACCAGGGCGTGCACGTGGTGGAGGCGGAGTACCGGCTCGACGGCGGTGAGCCGGTCGCGACCTCGGACGCCATCTTCGTCGACACCGTGCGGCCGGTGCCGCGGGCGCTGCGCGACGTGGTCGTCCGCAGGGGCAGGACGGCGGTGCTGCGCTATCGCGTCGACGACGCGGACCCCTGCGGCTCCACCGGGTCGGCCGTCGTGAGCGTCACCACCGCCCGCGGACGGGTGCTCAAGACCTTCTTCCGCCGCGTCCCCGTGGGCGAGACGCGCACGATCGCGTTCACGTGCACCCTGCCCAAGGGCTCCTACCGCTGGGTCGTCCACGCGCGCGACGCCGCGCGCAATCCCGAGCTCGTCCCCGGGAAGGCGCGTCTGACGGTGCGCTGAGAGCCCCGCCTCGAGCGGCCGGCGCGTCCCTCCGTGGGTCAGGCCCGCTGGTCCAGCAGCCTGCGGATCGCGCCCTTGGGGTCGTCGGCGAGCGGCGCTCCGTGCGCCAGGCACAGGACGCCGAACGGGAGCCCGAGCAGGTGCTCCACGCTCGCGCGCGTCGCCTCGGGATCCTCGTGGAAGGCCGGGTCGATGAAGCGCAGGCCGGCCGCGTCGTTGCTCAGCAGGTCCGAGCAGAAGACGATGCCCGGATCTCCCTCGGAGAGGAACGAGTAGTGCGGCCACTCGGGGCCGGGCGTGCGGAAGGCGCGCAGGCCGCCCGGCAGCGACTGCCCGTCGGCGTAGAAATGGTCCGCCTGCTCGTCGGCGGCCGAAGCGTCCTCCGGCAACCAGACCTCCGCGCCCAGCTCCCTGCGATAGCGCCAGGCGGCGCGCTGGTGGCAGCGGGCGGTGAGCAGGATCGTAGTGGGGCGCGGGAGCGCGCTCAGCGCCGCGTCGTCGAGGCGCACCGGGTCGACGAGCAGGCAGCCCTCGCGGGTCAGGACCGCGTGGGACGTCGAGACGTGCCCTCCGATGCCGCTGTTGGCGATGCTCCACGTCCAGAGGCCGGGGACGACCTCGTCGGCCGCGGCTGCGATCTCTCTCGGTTCGGTCATCGCTCCTCCTCGTGAACGGTCAGCGGGCGGCGGCGCGGGCGTCGAGGTACGCGAGAATGGCCGCCGCCTGGCTCGCGCCGTCCAGGCCGGCCTCGGCGAGCACGACCTCGCCCGGGCCGCTGCCCAGGTAGTGGCCCTTGCGGAACGGGTGGAGGCTGGCGGCGCGGCCGGCCGCGCTCGTTACCCAGCGGTAGAGCGTGGGCAGCGTGAAGCCGGTGAC
>JBLMXT010000068.1:0-3418 GCA_050257915.1 Deltaproteobacteria bacterium | reverse complement strand
GGCTCGTGATGTCGTTGGCCGTGCGGCTGGGGCCCCGCGAAGACCTGCTCACCGCCGGGCCCGAGCACGCACGCCGTGTGGACCTGCCGTCGCCGGTGCTGAACGAGGCGGAGATGGAACTGCTCCCGGCGCTGGGGCTGCCCGCGGCCCGGGTCTCGACCGCGTACGAGGTAGCCAGCGGGCCGTGGGGCCTGCGCGAGGCCGTCGAGCGCGTCTGCCGCGAGGCGGCCGCGGCCGTCCGGGAGGGGGCCGAGGTGGTCGTCCTCAGCGACTGCACGGCTGCGGCCGCGCCCGAGACCGCGCAGGTGCCGCCGCTGCTGGCCGTGGGCGCCGTGCACCACGACCTGATCCGGCGAGGCCTGCGCAGCCGCGCCTCGCTCGTCAGCGAGACCGCGCAGTGCTGGAGCGTCCACCACTTCGCCTGCCTCATCGGCTACGGCGCCTCGGCGGTGCACCCGTACCTCGCCTTCGCGACCGTGCGCGACCTGTGGGAGCGCGGCCGGCTCGGCGACGGCCCGCCGACCGAGGGCGAGGCGGCCGCCGCGGCCGTCGGCCCCGCCGACCTCGAGGAGGCGCTCCGTCACTACCGCGTCTCGGCCGAGGAGGGGCTGCTCAAGATCCTCTCCAAGATGGGCATCTCGCTGCTGGCCAGCTACCACGGCGCCCAGCTGTTCGAGGCCGTCGGCGTCGGCTCCGACCTCATCGATCTGGCGTTCTCCGGCACCCCGTCGCGCATCGGCGGCCTGAGCGTGGAGGAGCTCGCCCAGGAGACGGTGTGGATCCACCAGCAGGCGTTCCCGGAGCTCACGCCGGAGAAGCTGCAGGACTACGGCTTCGTGCGCTACCGGCCGCGCGGCGAGTACCACCTCAACAACCCCGAGGCGGCCAAGACGCTGCGCCGCGCCTGCGTCGAGGGCCTGCCCGACCTGTACCGCAGCTACAGCGACAAGCTCATGCAGCGGCCGCCGACGGTGCTGCGCGACCTGCTGCAGCTGGCCGGCGACCCCGCGCGGCGGGAGGCCGGGGACGCGGCCTCCCGCTCGGCCCCCGGTCCGGCCGCCGACGGGCCCGCCGGGGACGACGCGGTCGAGCCGGCGGCGGCGATCATGCGGCGCTTCTGCACCGGCGGCATGTCGCTCGGGGCGCTCTCGCGCGAGGCGCACGAGACCATCGCCGTCGCCATGGCACGCATCCACGGGCGCGCCAACTCGGGTGAGGGCGGGGAGGATGCCGAGCGGGACGCCGTCATCGACGACGTCGACGACGAAGGCCGCTCGGCACGGTTCCCCCACCTGCAGGGCCTCGAGAACGGCGACCGGGCCGCCTCGCAGATCCGCCAGGTCGCCTCCGGCCGCTTCGGCGTCACCACCGCCTATCTGGCCGGCGCCGAGCAGCTCGAGATCAAGGTGGCGCAGGGGGCCAAGCCGGGCGAGGGCGGCGAGCTGCCCGGCGACAAGGTCACCGCGTACATCGCCGGGCTGCGCCGCGCCGCCCCCGGCGTCACGCTCATCTCGCCGCCGCCGCACCACGACATCTACTCCATCGAGGACCTCGCGGAGCTGATCTACGACCTGCGCATGGTCAACCCGCGCGCCGGCATCTCGGTCAAGCTGGTCGCGGGGACGGGCATCGGCACCATCGCCGCCGGCGTGGCCAAGGCCGGCGCCGACGTGATCCACGTGTCGGGCCACGGGGGAGGCACCGCCGCCGCCTCACTCAACTCGATCAAGCACGCCGGCATCCCGTGGGAGCTGGGCCTGGCCGAGGTCCACCGGGCGCTGGTGGCGGCCGGGTTCCGCGAGCACGTCCGCTTGCGCGTGGACGGCGACCTGCGCAACGGGCACGACGTCGTCGTGGCCGCAGCGCTGGGCGCCGACGAGTACGCCTTCGGCACGGCCGTGCTGCTCGCCGAGGGCTGCGTGATGGCGCGCGTGTGCCACCAGAACCGGTGCCCGGTGGGCGTGGCGACGCAGGATCCGGAGCTGCGCGCGAGGTTCGCCGGCCGGCCCGAGCACATCGTCAACTACTTCACGTTCGTCGCCGGCGAGGTGCGGGAGGCGCTCGACGGGCTCGGGCTGCGCTCGCTGGACGAGCTCGTCGGGCGCGCCGAGTTCCTCGAGCTGGCGGAGACCCCGGGGCTGAAGACGGACGGCCTGGACCGCTACTGGTTCGAGGCGCCGGCCGAAGGGCCGGGGAGGGCCGCCGCGCCGCGGCGGCCACAGCCCATCCCCGAGCCCGGCGGCGCCCGCGGGTGCGCCCCGCCGGTCTCGCCCGGGCGCCCGTGCGACACGCTCGACGACCGCCTGCTCGCCGACCCGGAGGTCGCCGCCGCCGTCGCGGGACACGGCCGCGTCACGCGCCGCGAGACGGTCGTCACCCGCGACCGCGCCGTCGGCGCGCGCCTCGCCGGCGAGGTCGCGGCGCGGCACGGCGACCACGGCTTCGGCGGCGAGGTGCGCCTCGAGCTGGCCGGCTCCGCCGGCCAGAGCCTCGGCGCGTTTCTGACGGACGGCGTCGTTATCACGCTCAGCGGCGAGGCCAACGACTACGTCGGCAAGGGCATGGCCGGCGGCGAGCTCGTGCTCCGGCCCGCGGAGCCCCGCCTCGGCGGCCCGGACAACGTGATCGCCGGCAACACGTGCCTATACGGCGCGACCGGCGGCCGCCTGTTCGCGGCCGGCCGCGCCGGCGAGCGGTTCGCGGTGCGCAACTCGGCGGCCACGGCCGTGGTGGAGGGCGCCGGCGACCACTGCTGCGAGTACATGACCGGGGGCGTGGTCGCGGTCCTCGGCGCCGTCGGCCGCAACGCCTGCGCCGGGATGACCGGGGGCACCGCGTACTTCCTCGCCGGCGAGGCGCCCGCCTGGCTCGCCGGCCACCCGACGGTCGCCGCCGCGGGCATGGACGAGGCCGCCGTGGCCGAGCTCACCGCGCTTCTCGAGGCGCACGCGGCCCGCACCGGGAGCGAGGTCGCGGCCTCGCTGCTGGCGGACGCGGAGAGCCTCGCCGGCCGCTTCATCCGCGTCCGTCCGGCGGGCGTCCTCGCCCTTCTCGCGGGGCCATCGGAGCGCTCCGGCGTTTCGAGCGTGGCACGAGCGTAACGCAGGCTCAACGCAGACTCGTTGCATACGCTCAGGCGAGGGAGTATGCTCCCGGCGAAATCAGGGGGGCGGGCGTGGGGCCCGCGACGTGTCCCGAAAGGAGACCGCATGGCGACCGAGGCTTACTGCGTCAAATGCCGCACCAAGCGCATCATGAAGGACGAGAAGGCCGTCACGATGAAGAACGGCAAGCCGGCGACGCAGGGCGTGTGCCCGGAATGCGGCACCAAGATGTTCAAGATCGGCAAGAGCAAGTAAGAGTGATCCGGCCCGGCTGAGAGGGCCGTGCACGAGCCAAGCGGCTGGGGCCGGGGCGT
>JBLMXT010000067.1:0-3777 GCA_050257915.1 Deltaproteobacteria bacterium | reverse complement strand
AAGCGTACGACGACGTCGTCGTCGACGTGTGCGGCGGGGATCTCCAGGAGCGGCGCTACGCCCGCCTGGTGCCGCCCGCCTGGCAGGACCGCGTCCGCTTCCACGGGCGGCTGAGCCGTCCGGAGGTGGCCTCGCTGCTGCGCGCGGCCGACGTGTTCTGCGCGCCGTCCTTCGGCCCCGAGACGGCGGGCGTCGCCCTGCTCGAGGCGATGGCCTCCGGCGCCTGCGTGGTCGCCTCGCAGATCCCCGGCTACGACGAGGTGGTGCAGAACGAGGGCACCGGTCTTCTCGTCCCGCCGCGCGACCCCACGGCGCTCGCGGCGGCGCTCTCCCGCCTGCTCGGTGACCACGAGCTCCGCCGGCGCCTGTCGGCCCACGCCCTGCGCGCCTCCCGCCGGTACGACTGGGACCGGGTGACCGGGGAGATCCTCGAGGTGTACGAGGAGGCGGCCCACCGCCGCCGGCACCCGCTGCCGCGCCGCCGCCGCCAGCAGCGCGAGCTGTTCGCCGACTTCCACATCCACACCCACCACAGCAAGGACTGCGTGATGGCGCCTGCCGACATCCTCGAGCGCGCCCGGGAGGTCGGCCTGGACGTGGTCGCGATCACCGATCACGACAGCGTGGCCGGCGGCCTCGAGGCGCGAGAGCTGGCCGCTCGCTACGGCGTCCGGGTCATCGTCGGGGAGGAGGTCAAGTCCCGCGAGGGCGAGGTGATCGGCCTCTTCCTTGAGCGCACCATCCCCGGCGGCATGACCTTCGCCGAGACCATCGCCGCGATCAGGGAACAGCACGGCATCGTCTACGTGCCGCACCCCTTCGACCGGCTGCACACGATCCCGGGTCCCGGCGTGCTGCGCGCCAACGTCGCCGACATCGACGTCGTCGAGGTCTTCAATTCGCGCCTGGCGTTCCCGGGGTTCAACGAGCTCGCCGAGCGCTTCGCGCAGCGGTACCGGCTGCCGGCCGCCGCCGGCAGCGACGCGCACGTGCTGCCGGGCATCGGGACCACGCTCTGCGGCATCGACGACTTCAGCGGGCCGGGCGACTTCGTGGCGGCCCTCGCCGAGAGCCGTATCGTCCGCCGGCCGCGGAGTCGCATCTACCTGCAGTCGCTCAAGCTGCTGCAGACGACGATGGGTGGGGCCGCGAAACCCGATGGGCAGGTGGATTCCCCTGCATAACGCGCGGATAATCGAGGGGTCCCGGCATTTGAGGGGGTGATGCGAGGAGTTCGTGACGTGGCGGCGAACTCGCTAGCCAGCACCCCCGAGAGAGGTTCCGCGTGGCACAACCCAACGAGATCTACGACAAGTACCTGACCCGGGCCATCAGCGAGATCAACGAGCTGACCGGCGAGATCCTCAGGTGTTCACGCTGCAGCCACGCGCGCACGATGCCGGTGATCGGGTCGGGGCACCCGATGGCGGACATCTTCCTGCTCAAGTACCAGGCGCGCCCGTCCGAGCTGCACGAAGGCGTCGCCTTCTTCGGCCGCGCCGGCACCGCGCTCATGAAGAGCTGCCAGCGCCTCAAGATCGATCCGCTACAGCTGTACGGCACCAACGTCATCAAGTGCGGCGAGGTCCGCGAGGCGCACCCGGAGGCCAAGTGCCTCGACCATCTGCGCCGGGAGCTCGCGATCGTGAATCCCAAGCTCATCGTCGCCATGGGCGAGGAGACGGTGGCCGCGCTCAACACGGCCAAAGTGCCGCTGTCGCGTGAGCTGGAGTACAGACCCGGCGAGATCGTCGACTTCACGCCGGGCACCGAAGTCCTGGTCACGCCGGACATCGACGTCTCGCTCGACGAGCAGCGGCTCAAGGCCGGCTTCTGGCGGGCCTTCCGGCGCCTCGGCGAGTGGTACGACAACATCCCGCCGTACTGACCGACGAGGCGCCAACGAGCTCGGGAACAGGCTCGGATGTCGAAGACCAGGTGCCGCAAGAGTCGCCTGGCTCCGGCCGCGCGCCCCGGATGAAGCGCCTCGCCGTTCCCGCCCTCGCGGTCGTGGTGCTGCTCGCCTGGGGCTTCGGCAGCCGCCTCCTGCCGGCGCTTCCGCAGCGCGCGAACATCCTGCTGTCCTCCGCGCTCGTGCTCTCCGCCGTCGCCGTGCTCGTATGGGGTCTGCTGCCGCTCGGCGCGCTCGGGCGGCGACTCCCGCTGGTCGCGCTCGCCGCCCTCCCGCTCGCCGTGCTCTTCGTCTGGCTCGGCTGGGTGCCGGCGGCGAACGTCGCCAAGGTCGTCTTCGCCGCCGCCCTCGGCATCTGGATCGCCGGCGAGCTCGAGCGCGTCAGCTGGATCGTCGTCGTGGCCGCGGTGTCCGCGGTCGTGGACATCGTCAGTGTCGCAGCGGGGCCCACGCGGGCGATCCTCGACAAGGGGCCGGTCGTCGTCGGGTACTTCATCGTCGCGGCCACGTGGTCCGGATACTCGTACGCCGAGGCCTTCACCGGCCTCGGGACGAGCGACGTGCTCTTCTTCGCGCTCTACCTCGGCGCGGCGCGGCGCTTCAGGCTCCGCGCCGGCTGGAGCGCCGTGGCGATGGTCGTCTCGTTCCTCTGCACCATCGCCCTCGCCATCTGGTGGACGGCTCTGCCGGCGCTTCCGCTGCTGTCGGTCGCCTTCCTCGCCGTGAACGCGGATCTCATCGTGCGGGGGATGCGGCGCGGGGGAGAGGCGCCGCCGGCCTGACGCCGTCGCTCCGGGATCGCCGGCGCGGACCCGGGCGGCGCCGGTCGTGGTCAGCCGGCGCGCGCGAACAGGGCGACGGTCTCGATGTGGTGCGTGTGCGGGAACATGTCGACCGGCGCCACGTCGGTGAGCCGGTACCCGAGCTCGGCGAGCTCGGCGGCGTTGCCGGCGAGCGTGGTGGGGTTGCACGAGACGTATGCAAAGCGGTCGGCGCCCAGCGCGGCGGCGCGCTGCAGCGCCTTGCGCGCCAGCCCGGCGCGCGGCGGGTCGGCGACCACCACGGCCGGCCGATCGGCGTCGTCCGCGCGGCCCGCGTCCAGCACCGGGTGCGGCGGGAAGCGCAGCAGCGGCCGCACGTCGGCGGCGTAGAAGTTCGCGTTGCCCACGCGGTTCAGCTCCGCATTGACACCTGCGGCGTCGATCGCCGCCGCCTGGATCTCGATGGCGTGCACCTCCCGTGAGGCACGCGCCAGCGGGAGGCTGAGCGAGCCGATGCCGCAGTAGAGGTCCACGGCCGGGCGGGGAGGCTCCGGCGCGGCCAGGCGCAGGGCGGTCGCGTACAGCGTCTCGCACATGGCGCTGTTGGTCTGCAGGAAGGCGGCGGCCGGCACGCGCAGGTCCACCCCGGCGATGCGCTCCCGCAGGTAGGGCGGACCGGACAGCATGTGCGGGCCGTCGCCCACGGCCGCGTCCGCGCGCGACGCGTTCACCGTGAGCCCGAACGAGCTGCAGCCGCTCTTCGCGCTCACACGGGCGGCGAGCTCGGCCTCCTCCGGGAAGCGGGCGGCGACGAAGAGGTTGAGGAGCAGGTCGCCGCTCGCCAGCCCCTCGCGGACGACCAGGTGCCGCAGGAGCCCGCCGCCGCCGTCGCCGTCGCGTGAATAGGGCCGGAGGCCGAGATCCCGGCACGCGGCCGCGACCGCCAGCCGGGCCCGGTTCATGCGCTCCGAGGCGAGCTCGCAGTCGATCACATCGACGATCTCCCGCCACGACCCGCGCTTGTGCAGCCCGAGCACGAGCGCGCCGTCCTCTTCCGCGCCGAACGAGAACTCCATCTTGTTGCGGTATCGCCAGGGGTCGTCC
>JBLMXT010000066.1:0-4276 GCA_050257915.1 Deltaproteobacteria bacterium | reverse complement strand
CACGCCCCGCTCCAGGGCGAAGACGAGGCGCTCCTCGAGAAAGCGCAGCACCTCGTCGACCACGTCGTCGTACCGCGGATCGTCCTGCATCGTCTTGGGCTGTCCCTTCATGTGCATCAGGCACACCGGGCACCCCGTCTCGACCACGACGTCCACCATCTCGTCGTCGAAGCGGAGGGCGCTCACGTCGTTGATGATCGCCGCGCCGGCGGCGAGCGCGCGCCGCGCGACCGCCGCCTTCATCGTGTCGACGGAGATGGGCACGCCGACGCTGCCGGCGAGCGCCTCGACGACCGGCAGCACGCGGCGCAGCTCCTCGTCCTCCGGCACCAGCTCGGAGCCCGGCCGCGTGGACTCGCCGCCGATGTCGACGATGGAGGCCCCTTCGCGCACCAGCGTGAGGGCCTGCTCGAGGGCGGCGTCGGCGGCGAGGAACCTGCCGCCGTCGGAGAAGGAGTCGGGCGTGACGTTGACGACGCCCATGATGGCCGGGAACTGGAGGTCGAGCGAGAACGTCGGCGCGGCCGGCAGCATGAGGGGCGCGTCAGTGCGGCGCGTTGATCAGGGCGAACACCTCGGCGCGCGTGGCCTCGCTGGTCTGGATGAGCCCGCGCACGGCGCTGGTGACCGTCTTGGAGCCCGGCGTGCGCACGCCGCGCATGCTCATGCACAGGTGCTCGGCCTCGATCAGCACGAGCGCGCCGGTGGGCTGCAGCGAAGTCTCGATGGCGTCGGCCACCTCGCTGGTGATGCGCTCCTGCAACTGCGGGCGCGCGGCCACCTGGCGCACCACGCGCGCCAGCTTGCTCAGCCCCGCGATGTGACCGTGGTCGCTGGGGATGTACGCCACGTGCGCCCGTCCGTGGAACGGCAACAGGTGGTGCTCGCAGATCGAGTAGAAGTCGATGTCCTTGATGAGCACCATCTCGCGGTGGTGGTCGCCGGGGATGGCCGTGAGCAGCTCCGCCGGGTCGGGGGCGCCGATGCCGGAGAAGATGTCGGCGTACATGTCGGCGACGCGCTGCGGCGTCTTCCGCAGCCCCGGCCGCTCCGGGTCCTCGCCGATACCCTCGAGGATCAGGCGTACGCCCGTCTTGATCTTGTCGGAGTCCACGTCGTGGGTCGCCGCCGTCGCCGGCGGGTCAGGTGGCCTCAGGGTTGACCGGGTTCACGTGCGCGGGCTTGGGGACCGGCGGCTGCTTGGCGCGCTGGCGCTTCTCGGCCTCCGGAGGCTCGGCGCGGCGCCGGGCCTCCTTCTCGTCCCGCTCGCGGAAGACCTCGTCCTCCGGCACCCCGTCGACCAGCGCCTGGAACTCGTGCGCCTCGATGGTCTCGCGGGTGATGAGGATCTTGCTGATGCGGTCGAGCAGATCGCGCTTCTCGGCGAGCAGGTCCTTGGCGCGCTGGTGCGCCTCTTCGATGATGCGCCGGATCTCGTCGTCGATCTGCTTGGCGATCTCCTCGGAGTAGTCGGCCTGCTGCTGGAACTCGCGCCCGAGGAACGGCATCGACTGGTCGTGCCCGAGCGTCCGCGGGCCGAGCTCCTCGCTCATGCCGTAGCGCATGATCATCTGCTTGGCCGTGGCCGTGGCCTTCTCGAGGTCGTTGGCGGCGCCGGTGGTGATCTCGCCGAAGACGACCTCTTCCGCGGCGCGGCCGCCGAGGGTCATGGACAGCGTGTCCATGAGCTCCTGCTTGGTGGTGAGGAACTTGTCCTCGCTCGGCAGTGAGATCGTGTAGCCGAGCGCCTGGCCGCGGCTGACCACGGAGATCTTGTGCACCGGGTCGGTGAACTCGAGGAAGTGGCCGACGAGCGCGTGACCCATCTCGTGGTAGGCCGTGATGGCCTTCTCCTTCTCGCTGATGATGCGTGTCTTCTTCTCGGGCCCGGCGAGCACGCGCATGATGCCCTCTTCGAGCTCGGTCATGCCGATGAGCTTCTTGCCGTGGCGGGCCGCGAGGAGCGCCGCCTCGTTGACGAGGTTGGCCAGGTCGGCGCCGGTGAAGCCCGGCGTCTGCGCGGCGAGCGCGTCGATGTCGATGTCCTTGTCGATCGGCTTGCCGCGCGAGTGCACGTCGAGGATCTGCTTGCGGCCCGGGCGGTCCGGGCGGTCGACGACGATCTGCCGGTCGAAGCGGCCCGGGCGCAGCAGCGCCGGGTCGAGGATGTCGGGCCGGTTGGTGGCGGCGATGAGGATGATGTTGTCCTTCATCTCGAAGCCGTCCATCTCGACGAGCAGCTGGTTGAGCGTCTGCTCGCGCTCGTCGTGGCCGCCGCCCATGCCGGCGCCGCGGTGGCGGCCGACGGCGTCGATCTCGTCGACGAAGATGATGCAGGGCGCGTTCTGCTTGGCCTGGTCGAACAGGTCGCGCACGCGCGAGGCGCCGACGCCGACGAACATCTCGACGAAGTCGGAGCCGCTGATGCTGAAGAACGGGACGCCCGCCTCGCCGGCGACGGCGCGCGCGAGCAGCGTCTTGCCGGTGCCGGGCGGGCCGTACAGCAGCACCCCCTTGGGGATGCGCGCGCCGAGCTGCTGGAACTTCTTGGGGTTCTCGAGGAACTCCTTGATCTCGTGCAGTTCCTCGACCGCCTCCTCGGCGCCGGCGACGTCCTTGAACGTCACCTTGGGCGAGTCGACGCTGACGCGCTTGGCGCGGCTCTTGCCGAAGCTCATGACCTTGGAGCCGCCCCCCTGCATCTGGTTCATCATGAAGAACCAGAACCCGAGGATGAGCAGGATCGGCAGGATGGTGAACAGAGCGCTGGTCCACCAGGCCGACTTGGGGCTCGTGGCGTCGTAGGGCACGTTGTTCTGGTCGAGGAAGGCGGTGGTGGCGGCCGGGTCGGTGTAGGCCACGGTGTACTGCTGCGCCTTGCCGTCGACGGGCCGGAGGGTGACCTCCATGGTCTGGTCCTTGACGTTCATCACGACGGCGTCGACCCTGCCGTTCACCACGTCGTTGGTGAAGCTGGGCTGGACGTCCTTGGCTGCCGGAGGTGAGACCATGCCCGGGGTGACCACGACGTCGGGCTGGTCGGCGCTGATCTGCTCCTGGAGCGCCTGCGTGTCCGGGATCTTCTCGACGTAGTACTGCAGTCCGCCGGTCTGGGTGACCTTGGCGGCGTCGGACGCATCGTCGATGATCACGTTCTTGACGAGGCCGTTCTGCAGGTCGCTGGTCAGTACCGCCTGCGTGGTGACGAACGGCGCGGAGTAGATGGCCTTCGGCGTCTCGTTGGCCCGGTTGCCGGAGATGACCCACTCGATGAACATCGCCACGATGATGACGATGAGGATGGGAAACAGCGCGCTACGGATGAATCTGCTCACGGTGACCCTTCTGGACGGGGGCGGACTCCGGGGCCGACAGGGTACCTCGATCTGCCTGCAAATCGACCGTCCGGTGACCGTAACATACCCGTCCGACTACAGCAAAGAACCCGCCTGGTCGACGATGCCGGCGGCCGCTTCGGGGGTCAGGACGCCGATGTAGTCGAGCGTGCGGAAGTGGTCGGCCAGATCGAGGCCGTACCCGACCACGAACTTGTCGGGAATCTCGAAGCCCACGTAGCGGCACGGGATCTCCGTGCGCCGCCGGGACGGCTTGGTCAGGAGGGCGCAGATCTCCAGCGACGCGGGCTTGCGGCTGCGCAGGTTCTTGAGCAGGTAGCTGAGCGTGAGGCCCGAGTCGATGATGTCCTCGACGATGAGCACGTGCCGGTCGGCGATCTCGAGGTCGAGGTCCTTGAGGATGCGGACGACGCCCGAGGAGTCGGTCGACGAGCCGTAGCTGGAGACCGCCATGAAGTCGAGGGCGACGGGCAGGTCGATGCGCCGCGCGAGGTCGGCCATGAAGAACACGGCGCCCTTGAGCACCCCCACGAGGAGGAGCTCCTTGCCCGCGTAGTCGGCGGTGATCTGGGCGGCCAGCTCGTCCACTCGCGCGGCCAGCGCCTCGCGGTCGACGAGGACCTCAGCGATCGGCACGTTCACGTTCCCTCCTGGACGACGTGCAGTGTCACGACACTACTCTGGGCCACCCGGAAGGGCTGCGCAACCCTTGCGCGCGCGGCGCCGCCCACCCAGGCGGCGTGCCCGTCGACGTCGAGCACCACCGCGAGCGCGCGCCGCTCAACCGGGACGCGGGCGGCGGCGAGGTGGCGGGCGACGGTGGTCTCGCCGCCGAGCCCGAGCGGGGCGAAGCGCTCCCCCCGGCGCGGATGGCGCAGCGTCACGCGCCGCGGCAGGGCGCCGAGGCCGGCGAAGGCCTC
>JBLMXT010000065.1:0-9036 GCA_050257915.1 Deltaproteobacteria bacterium | reverse complement strand
GTAGATGGTCACGTAGCCGAGCCCCACGAGCCCATAGATCGCGCCGGTGACGATCCCGGAGATCAGCAATTGCATCCACGGGCTGACGCTCATCCTGCCCCCCAGCAAGAGGTGAGAGCGACCCGCCGGTTCCGTCCCGGCAGGCAACTATAGGACTCGAAATCGTGAAGCAAGATGGTAGAGTGGGTCGCCAGCAGTGTCAACGCGGGACTTGACGACGACCCCCCCGATGTGGACCGATGACGACCATGGACGGCGACAGAACGAGCCCCGGCGACGTGCGGCCGCTCAGCATCTCCGAGCTCGAGAGCCTCACGGGCACGCCGCGCAGCACCATCTACTACTACGTCCGCGACGGGCTGCTGCCGGCGGCGCAGAAGGCGGCGGCGAGCCGCGCGGTGTACGGCGAGGTCCACGTCGAGGCTCTTCGCGAGATCCGCGTCCTCAAGGAGGACGGGGTGCCGCTCGACGAGATCCGGGAGCGCATCCGCCCGCTCGTCGAGAGCCGCCAGGCCGCCGAGCCGGACCTCGTGGCGCGGCGCACGCAGCAGACCCGCGACGCCGTCCTGCAAGCCGCCGCGCTGCAGTTCGCCCGCCGCGGCTACCGGCGTACCCGCATCGGCGACATCATCAGGGAGGTCGGCATCACACCGCCGGTCTTCTACGCCCACTTCGGCACCAAGCGGCAGTTGTTCATCGAGGCGTTCAACGTGTTCGTGCACTGGATGGGCGACCTCATCGAGCCGCCGCTCGCCGACGAACCCGACCCCGCCGTCCGCCTGCTGATGAGGTTCTACGCCTACTGGGGTCTCCAGCGACTGAGCCCCGATCTGCTCGGCCTGGCGCGCGCCGAGGCGCTGCAGGAGGACGGCGAGACGCGCGCTGCCGTGCAGGACGCGCAGCGCTGGATCACCAGCGGACCGACTCGCGATCTCGCCGGCCTGAGGCGCAGCCCGGACGACCCGCCGGTCTCCGACGAGCTCATGGCCTACAGCCTGTACGGCGCCGGCGAGGAGATCTTCATGCGTGCCTCGTGGGATGACGCCTACCCGCCGCACGAGATCCTCCGCGCGCACCTGTTCCTGTACCTGGCCGTGGACGCCGCGTACACCGGCCGCTGCGACACGGTCGAGCGGCTGAGGAGCTACGAGCCGTTGATCGACCGCCTGGTCGAGCAGGGACCGCCGATACCGCGGCCGCGGGACGCATCCGTCTAGAGCCGCCGGCGTCACGCGGGCTCCTGCGCGCGCCGCTCGCGCTCCGGCACGTTCCATCCTCTGTACTGCTGCGCGTCGACGCGTGCCTCCAGACTGGCGGGGTCGAGCACGGATGCCGCAGGGCTGCTCGCCTCACCGAGCGTGTAGTCGTAGACCACGCGCTCCGTCACGACCATCGAGAAGCTCCCGGCCGGATCCACCGGCGCGTCCTCGGACAGGACGGCGGCGCGCACGCCGCCGTCCTGCGTGAACCCGAGCAGGGCATCGAGGTCCTCGAACCACAGCTCCTCGATGCCCGCGTACCCCCCCACGCCGGCGAGCGCGAACAGCGTGCCCTCGAAGGTCTTCTCGTCGACCTCGGCGTGCAGGTTCTGCACGAGGCGGCCAGGACGAACACCGCCCGCCGTGAGGAGCGCCGTAGCGTGCTCGTCCCTCCAGGCCGCGGCGAACTCGCTCGCACTCAAGCCCGGGCGGCTCCGGACCACGTGAATCAGCTTGACGCCGTCCGGCTGGAAGCCGGGCGCCTCGTCGCGCAGCGCCTCCGTGAGGTACTCGATCACGAACGTGGAGTCGCCGAAGTCGTGCGGGTGCATGCGCTGCATGTAGTCGTCCGAGCGGAAGGGCACGAGGTTGTCCTCAGGCCTCTCCAGCCAGTGGTCGGCGAAGTTGTCCCAGGCCATGTCGGAGAGCGGGTACAGAAGCCGGCTTCCGTCGACGCCGTTCACCGTGAAGTGCTGCGCGTAGCGCTTGAACGTGCGCATGACCGACGGCGTCGTGATCATGAGGGCGACGTGAATGATCCCCCACTCGTAGAAGTACCTCTCCTGCGTGTCTCCCGGCTTGCGCCGCGAGATGAGCTGGAACTTGATCACGTGACGACCTCGGTCCTCAGGGCTGCAGCGGGTAGTCGGCGACCGGCACGTCCGCGAACGAGAGCGTCATCTCGCCGTCGGCATCGGCGAGCTCGATCCACTTGAGGAAGCTCGCGTCGTCGCGCTCGGGAAAATCCTCGCGAAGGTGCCAGCCGCGCGACTCTTCTCGCGCGAGCGAGGCGCGGTAGAACAGCTCGGCGCCGAGCACCATGGACTCGGCGACGTGGCAGGCGGCCAGGTAGTGCGGGTCCTCGGCCGCCAGCGTCGGCACCTGCTCCTTGAGCGCCAGCACCCTGCCGAGCGCCTCGTTCATGCGGTCGGCGCGCTTGTAGATGCTGTAGCCGACCGGGGCCATGACGTCCTGCACCGCGCGCACCATCTCGGGCGCCGCCATGCCGGTGCGGCCCAGCGGCGCGAAGACGCGCGCCTTGAGCGCCTCCGCCCGGGCGGCGTCCGGACGACCGGCGGCGGCTCGGGCCGCGGCCACCGCCGCCGGCGCGCAGCGGGCGCCGGAGAAAGTGGCGAAACCGAGGCCCGAGCCGCGCATGCGGCCGGGGGGAGCCGGCACGGCGCCGGCGAGACAGGTCCCTGCATAACACGTGTCGCCGATGGCGAAGAGTCCGGGGACCGTCGTCGCCATCTGGTGGTCCACCTTGACCGGAGCGAGCTCGGCGTTGAGCCCGGGCATGACCGGCTGCATGGGACCGTGGACGGTGGAGGCGGCCATTGCCTTGCCGATGGTCAGGCCCCAGAACTTCATCGAAACGGGCCGCACGGCGAGCGCGTCCGCGTGGAAGGCCGGCACGATCTCGTTGTTCACGTAGTTCTCGATCATGTTGGCGACGATCGGCCCGTTGCCGGCCTTCATCTCGCGCCACCACTCCACGACCTCCTTGGAGTGGACATCCGACTCGAGCACCGGCCGGACGCGCTTGGAGATGTTCTCGCCCTTGGCGTTGTACAGGCAGTCTTCGGCGCCCTGGCAGACCTCTTTGGTGTCGGCGAACACCCAGTTGATGAAGTTGCCGAACTCGGCGCCTCGCATCGCCGCGCCGGCGCGATACGCCGCCGCGATGCCCTCGCCGCCGGCGCTCGACCAGCGCGGCATGAGCTTGTAGCACTGGTTGCCGTTGGCGAGCACGACGGCGCCGGCCTCGATGAGGACGCAACCGCCGTCGAGCATGCCGAAGCCGATCGCGCCGCAGACCCTGTCGCCGTCCTTGAGCAGGTCGACGATCTCCACGCGGTCGTGGATGCGCACGCCCAGCGTGCGCGCGTGCCGGGCCATGTTGAGCGTGAGGTCCTGGTCGAGGACCGCCAGGCGCCAGGGATGCTCGGGCAGCCAGCGCACGTACTTGGGCTCGCCGTCGTCGTCGCGATAGATGTGCACGCCCCAGCTCTCGAGCTTCTCGAGGTTGCCGCGTGACTCCCGGGCGAAGTCCATGAGCAGGTCCTGGTCCTCGAGGAAGTCGCCCACGTTGTGCACGTGGAATTCGAGGACGTTGCCCAGCTCCGCCGGGTCGACGAACACGATGTTGCCGCCGCCCTTGTTGGCCTTGCCGCCCCAGCCGGTGACGACCTTGTCGACGACGAGGACGTCGACCTCCGGGTCCGCCTCTCTGGCGCTGATGGCGCAGGCGATGCCGGCGATGCCGCCGCCGACGATGAGGAGGTCGGCCTTCAGGACGGTGCCCAGGTTCTCGAGGGAGGTCATCTCACACCACCTCCGGCCAGTAGATGCCGGCGAAGTCGACGACCACCGTGATGCACTCGGCGGGGCACTCGAGCTCGCACTTGTTGCAGCCGACGCAATCCTCCGGGTACGCCACGACCGGCCGGTCGCTCTCCTCGTCCCAGCGGTACACGTCGGCGAAGCAGGCGTCGTAGCAGATCTGGCACGCGGTGCACGCGTCGCGGTCGATCTCGATGCGGTTCATTCGCTCCCCTCTCTCGGAGGCAGGGATGATTCCAGGGCAAAGACGTCGGGAGGCTGGACGGCGGCGAGTTCGTCGATGAGCGCGGCGTACTTCTCTTTGAACGCCGCCACGTCGATGCTCCCGTCGTAGAGCCTGCGGACGGCGATGTTCAGCAGGATGTTGGTCCACATGACGTCGCTGCGGGAGTAGCGGTCATCCCAGGAGGCGCGCAGGCGCATCGTCTGGAACGCCCCGTACAGCGCGTAGTTCACGAGCTCGTCGGAGAACGGAGGGCCGTCGAGGCCCTGCCGCAGGGCCTCGAGCTCCTCGCCCTGACCGCTCAGCACGTGCTCGTGCGCACGACGCAACTCCCGGGTGGTCTCCGGGTCGTCGTAGGCGGCCTCGCGCGAGAGGTAGAGCAGGTCGGGGTTGAGCCCCTGCAGGGCGTAGTCGCCCACCATGCGCCACAGGAGGTGGACCGCCAGGTCCTCCTCGCCCTCGAGCCGCGGCTCGATGATGCTCATCGAGATGTCCAGGGACTCGCGGTACGCGGCAGCGAAGAGGTCGCGCTTGGTCGGGAAGTGGCTGTACAGGACCTGCGGGGTGATGCCGAGCTCGGCGATGATGTCGGCGATGCGCGTCTGCCGGTAGCCGTTGCGGGCGAACTCCCGAGCCGCGGTGCGCAGGATGGAGCGACGCGTCTCCTCGCCCTGCCGCGCGACGAGGTCCTCACCGTTCTCACTCGCGGAGTGCACGCGGGGCCCCAGCTGCTCGCGAATGGCCCTGATGCCCAGGCCGTCCTGCTTGAGCCGCCGGATCTCGCCCAGCAGTTCCACGTGATCGTCCGTGTAGAGCGCACGGGTGGGGCTGGATTTCTGGGCCGGCGGCAGCAATCCCGCGCGCACGTAGTAGTAGACCGTGCTGCGGGACACCCCGGATTCGGTCTCGAGCTCCCCGATGGTCAGTGCTCGCATCCGCCCCCCTGGCAGACAACGGCGACCTTACTCCATTCAACTACTTTGCAGCTTTAGTTGATGTGTCGGTAACTATAGCGAAGAAGCCACGGAATGCAAGGGGCCGCGCTTCCCGGCCCGCTCAGAGCTCGACGTACTCGGCCTCCCGGCCGGTGCCGGCCACCTTGAACGAGTAGTACGGCGCGATCTCCGGGTCGGTGATGACGCGGTAGAGCCGGACCAGGTCGGGCAGGAAGACCTCCCAGTTCCCGACCTCTTCGTTGGCGTGCGCCGCCCAGATGAGACCGTCGTCGGCGGCGTTCTCCCTGGCCTCCACGGCCGACGACATGCCGACGCAGCCGCTGTCGCTCTTCTGCCACTGGTGCACGCGGTAGCCGAGCACCGGATCGTCGCGCTTCACGTTGTCGCCGAGGATACTGATGGCGCCGACGATCACCACGTGGTCGTACCTGATGAGGTCCCTGATCTCGTCCGCCACGTCTTCGAGCTTCTCCATGCGGATGTACGGGCGGATCTTGACGCCGTCGTTCCACGTCTGCGGCGCGATGTGGATGCTGCCGAGCGGGCCGCCGGCCTCCTCGAGGCTGACCCACCAGGCAAAGCCCTTGTGCTGGTTGGGGTGCCAGAGGTAGTCGGCCTTCTCCATGTTGCACCAGAACCAGTCGAGCTGGTACGGCGTGACGTCGTTCAGCTCCCAGTCGATGTGGGTCCAGGGGTTGTCGTCCTGCCAGGTCTTGCTCTTCATCACGACGTCCTCTCACGCCACGCTTCGTGGCTTCGCTTGCGGACTGTGCGGCGCCACCGGCCCCGTCCTCCCGCCATGGGGTCGGCCGGCTCGACGGAGTCGCCGGCAGGAGCGCCGTCCCGGCCTCAAACCGGGACGGCGACCTCGAGACCGAGCCGGAAGGCTGCGAGGTTCACGTCCACGGTCTTCGGCGGCACGGACTTGCGGATGACACTCTCCAGCATCTCCGGGGTGAAGGGCAAGGCGCTGGCCATCGCGCCCAGCATCACGACGTTCGCCGCTTTGACGGTCCCCGCCCGGGCGGCGAGCCCGCTCGCGTCCACCTTGCGGACGTTCGGCCACGCGTGGGCGATACGCTCGTCGATGCGCTCCGGATACTCGACCGCGCCCGTCGACACCGTGCTGGGATTCACGCGCGCGGCGTTGTACACGAGCAGGCCACCCGGCTTGAGCCAGTGCACGTAGCGCAGCGCCTCGACCTGCTCGAACGAGAGCAGGACGTCGGCGGTCCGCGGCGTGATGAGTGCGGAGTAGACCTTGTCGCCGAAGCGCAGGTGACTGGTGACGCAGCCGCCGCGCTGGGCCATGCCGTGGACCTCGCTCTGCTTGACGTCGTAGCCCTCGGCGAGGGCGACGCGGCTGAGCACGTAGCTCGCGAGCACGACGCCCTGGCCCCCGACGCCCGAGATGAGGATGTTGAAGGTGGAACGCTCAGTATCCATCAGGCGTCCTTTCCGTCGTCGCTGAGCGGGGGCCTGATCGCCTCGTACCGGCAGAGCTGCGAGCACACGCCGCAGCCGCTGCACACGGCGGGGTCGATCTGGACGCGCGGCTCTCCGTCTCCGCCGCGGTACAAGCTCAGGGCCGTGCACCCGGCGCGCAGGCACACCTTGCAGCCGGTGCAGAGGTCCGGGTCCGCCCGGTACGCCGGCCGCTTGATGCGGTACTCGAGCACGCAGGGCGAGACGGCGATCACCACCGACGGTTCGTCGGAAGCGATCTCCTCTTTGAGCACCGCCTGCGTCTCCGCGACGTTCAGAGGGTCGATCTCGCGGACCCGGGCGATGCCCAGCGAGCGCACGAGCGCGGGGATGTCGACGAGCGGGGCGTCCCGGCCCTGCAGCGTCTTGCCCACGCTCGGGTTCTCCTGGCCGCCGGTCATGGCGGTGGTGCGGTTGTCGAGGATCACGGTGACCACGTTGCTGCGGTTGTAGGCGACGTCCAGCAGGGACGTGATGCCGGAGTGGAAGAAGGTGCTGTCGCCGATGACCGCGACGGGACGGTTCCTGGTGTCGGCGTTCTCGTCCAGGACGCGCGCCATGCCGTGCGCCATGCTGATGCCGGCGCCCATGCAGGTACTGCAGTGCATGGCGTTGAACGGCGCCAGCGCCCCGAGGCTGTAGCAGCCGATGTCGCCGCTGACGAACGCGCGGAGGCGGCGCAACGCCACGAAGACGCCGCGGTGAGAGCAGCCGGGGCAGAGCGTCGGCGGCCTGTCTGGCAGGTCCTCGTCGGCCGCCGGCACGTCCAGCAGCAGGCTCTCGTCCACACCGGGAACGCCGGCCGCAGAGAGCGTCCTGGCCACGAGACCGGGACTGAACTCGCCGCACAGCGGCAGGATGTCCTTGCCGCCGTCGACCTGTACGCCCTGCAGGCGGATGTTCTCCTCGAGGAACGGGTCGAGTTCCTCGACCACGTACAGCTTCTCGACCCTGTCGCGGAAGCCGGCGATCAGCCGCCTGGGCAGCGGCCAGCTCATGCCCAGCTTGAGGAAGCTCGCCTGCGGGAACGCCTCCCTGGCGTAGCCGTAGGCCGCGCCCGAGGCGACAATACCGACGCGCGCGTCACCCAGCTCCACCCGGTTGAGCGTCGTCGTCTCGGCGAACTCGGCGAGCTCGAGGAGGCGCTGCTCGACGGCTGCATGCCGCGGGATGGCGTTGTGCGGCATCATGAGCTGCTGTGACGGGTCGCGCTCCAGCTCGAGCAAAGGCCCGGCGGCAGCCACGCGCTCGCCGAACCGCGCCACGCCCTGCGCGTGCGACGTGCGCGTGGTCGTCCGGAACAGCACCGACGTGCCGAAGCGCTCGCTCATCTCGTAGGCCGCCTTGATGAACTGCAGTGCCTCATCGGCGTCCGACGGCTCGACCATCGCCATCTTCGCGAACTTCGCGTAGTTGCGGTTGTCCTGCTCGTCCTGGGAGCTGTGCATGGCGGGGTCGTCGGCCGACACGATGACGAGGCCGCCGGCCATGCGGATCATCGACGACGAGAAGAACGGGTCGGCGCCGACGTTGAGACCCACGTGCTTCATGGTCGCGAGCGCACGCGCGCCGGCGAGGGCGGCGCCGGTGGCCGCCTCGATCGCGACCTTCTCGTTGGGCGCCCACTCGGCGTAGACGTCCTCGTACCTGGCGAGCGCCTCCATGATCTCGGTACTGGGCGTGCCGGGGTACGCGGAGGCGAAGCGCACGCCGGCCTCCCAGGCGCCGCGGGCGATGGCCTCATTGCCGGACACGATCACGAGCTCGGGGGCGGAGGACCCGGACTCGGCCGCGGCTACATCGGGAGGGGTCATGCGTCGTCCTTCGGTCGGGAGTCGTGTGCATGCGTGGATCGCCAGGCGCCGTACCGCGTCATCTGCTCGAGCACCAGCGCCGCCGCCCGTGGAGTGGGGACGACGATGGGCGCGTAGAGATGGTCGCCGGTGTACACGGCGCGACGGATCGGAAGGTCGGGGACGTTGACGATCGGCTTGCCGGTCGCGGCCATGAGCTCGGCGACCCCGTCGAGGAAGCGCTGTTCCCACGGGCTGAAGTCCTCGTAGTCGCCCGTGGCGGCCTGCCCCCGGACCTCGTCACCGGTGTTGGGGACGCCGAGCACGGAAAGGACGACGACGGCGTCCACTTCCGGACAACGGGCGACGGCGGCGAGCACGCGCGCAGCGACGTCGCCGCCGGCCATGGCGACCATGTCGAACGGGTTCCGGCGGCTCCAGAACGGCGGCAGGATCTCGTCGATCTCCGCAAGCAGCTCGGCCGGCGGGTCGACGAGCGTCAGCTGCCGTCGCGCCGTCTCGTCGGCGGCGAGCACGCCCGCTCCGCCGCCGTTGGTGACGACGGCGATGCGGCGCCCGCTCGGCAGCGGGAGATTCGCGAGGGCCGTCGTCAGATCGAGTGCCTCCTGGACGGAGGTGCACGTGATGAGGCCGGCCTGGCGAGCCGCGGCCGCATAGACGGCCGCCGAGCCCGCCATGGCGCCGGTGTGCGAGGCGGCGGCCTTGCCGCCGCTGTCGGTCAGCCCGCCGCGCAGCAC
>JBLMXT010000064.1:0-8179 GCA_050257915.1 Deltaproteobacteria bacterium | reverse complement strand
GCGGAGGCGCGGGGTCATCAGCCTCTCCGGCTCCCGGGATCATCACTATCAAGCACGGACAAGGAGACCACCATGATCGTCACCACCACAGACGGCCTCGAGGGACAGGTCATCGTGGAGTACAAGGGTCTGGTCAGCGGCACGGCGATCCACGGCGTGAACGTAGGCAAGGACTTCAAGGCGTTCGGCCGCAACCTCGTCGGCGGCCGCGCCGGCGCCTACGAGGAAGAGATCGACAAGGGGCAGAGCGAGGCCATGACCGAGATGCAGAAGGCGGCCGAGGACCTCGGCGCCAACGCCGTCGTCGGCGCCTCGATCGACGTGGAGGGCGTCGGCACCAACACCTCGATGCTGCTGGTGACCGTGTCGGGCACCGCCGTCGTCGTCAGGCCCGCCTGATCTGCCTTGGCGGCGCGGAGCGGGCGCCTCAATCGGCGCTCGCCGCGCCGGCCGGCTCCTCGTTCGTCGTCGCGTCCTGACGCCGGCCGGAAGCCCAGTGCTGGGCGCGTAGTCCGACAAGCATGCCGACGAACGTCACCAGGTACACCTGGCCGGACACGGCCTCCGCGGTCGCAACGAGCCGCGACAGCGGCGTGACGGCAGTCAGGTCGCCGTAGCCCACCGTGCTGATGGTGGTGAGGCTGAAGTACATGAAGGACGTCGTCGGCTCGGTCTGGCCGAAGAACGGCGTCGCCTGCAGGCCGTCGATGGTCAGGAATGCGTAGCAGAACGCGATGGGGAGCAGCAGAAACGCCGAGACGGCGCCGAACAGCGTGCCGGTCGTGACGGTGCGGTGCTGCAGCAGCCGCCGCACCACCACCAGCGGCGCCAGCGCGGACAGGACGAGGAGCGTCAGCGGCCGCGTGCCCTCCCGGGCGAACAACGCCGCGTCCGTAGCCAAGCCGTAGACGATCTGCGCGGTGATGACGACGAGCACGACGGCGACGAGCACGTCGGCGACGCGCCGCCACTTGAGTCTCAGTCCGGAGGCGCGCATCGCCAGGAGAAGCGTGACGCCGACGAGGACGCTGGTCGCGATGGACGCGAGGCCGGCCACGAGGTCGCCGACCGGCGCCGAGAGGTCGACGAGCGCGAGTGCGACGATGGCGAGGATGGTCAGGGCCAGGACCAGTCCGAACCGGTCGAGGTACCGTGACCGGTCGTCGAACAGGAGGTGTCTCTTCTGGCTCGGCATGGTGCCTCCTCACGGGCAGGACTGCGGACGCGGGCTGCGTGAGTATTCGCCACGCGCGGCCGAGGCCCGCTTGGAGGCCCAGGGAGACGTGCGCGCCATGCCCGGGGTCCACCACACCGCCATGCGGAGCGCCTGAAGGAAGGAGGGACATGGAGGAGTACCTCTTCAACCTGTTCGGCATCTCGGTGCTCGCCTTCGGCGTGCCGTTCGTGCTCGGCTTCTTCCCCCGGCTCCGCGTGCCCGCGATCGTGCTGGAGATCGTCGCCGGCATCCTCGTCGGGCCGCAGGTCCTGGACTGGCTGCGCGTCGACGACGTCGCCCGCTTCCTCGGCCTGCTCGGCGTCGCGTTCCTGCTGTTCCTCGCCGGCGCCGAGCTCGACCTTGGCGCGCTCCGCGGCCGGCCGCTCCGGCTCGGGATCGCGACGTTCTTCGTCTCGTTCGCGCTGGCCGCCGGCGGCGCGTACGCGCTGCACGCCGCCGGCGTCGACTCCACGCCGTTGCTCGTCGCCGTCGCGCTCTGCTCGACCTCGGTCGGTATCGTCGTGCCGGTGCTCCGCGACACCCACAACCTGCATTCGGACGTGGGGACGCTCGTCGTCGCCGGCGGGGGCATCGCCGAGTTCGCGAGCATCGCCCTGCTCGGCGTGCTGTTCGCGGTCCCGGCGGAGTCCGCGCTCGAGGAGTTGCTGATCGTTGCGATCGGCCTGGTGGTCCTCGCTCTGTTCGTCGGCGTGATCGTGCTCATCGGCTGGGCGCTGCGCCGCGCCGCCGCCTGGAGCCCAGGCAAGAGCGTCGCGGCGCGCCTCGACCTCACCACGTCGCAGATCAGCACCCGGTTCGTGGTGATGGTCGTCCTGGGCGCCGCTTCCATCGCCGCGGTCTTCGGCTTCGAGGTGATCCTCGGGACGTTCCTCGCAGGGATCCTCTTCGGGGCGCTCATCAGGGGGACAGAGCGGGAGTCGCTCTACGGGACGCGGCTCGATGCCATCGGCTTCGGCTTCTTCGTGCCCATCTTCTTCATCGTCAGCGGCATGCGGCTGGACATCCGGGCTGCGCTCACCGTACCCGGACTGCTGGCCGTGCTCGGGTTCCTCGCCGTGCTGGTGGTCGCGCGGGCGCTGCCGGCGGTCCTGTTCCGTCGCGAGCTCGACCGGCGCGGCGTGCTGGCGAGTGGACTGATGCTGGCGACCAACGTCTCCTTCGTCGTGGTCGCCGCCGACCTCGGCGTCGAGGCGGGGCTCGTGCCCTCGTCGGTCGCCTCGTCCCTGGTCCTGGCAGGACTTGTCTCCGCGGTACTGTTCCCGGCGCTCTCGCAGTCCGTGCTGGCGCGCCCGACGGCGGAGCCCGAGCGCGCGTCGTAGCGGCGACGCCGCACTGCCGGTGGTCCGGCGCTGCCCGATCCCTCCGTGCAGCGGCCGCCGCTCGCGTCTCGCCGGCCGGCGCGGTCCCGTCAGGCGTCGCCGGCGCGTTCGCGCGCGAGCGCGAGGTACTCTGCGGCGAGGTCGACGCCCACGGAGCGCCGGCCGAGCTCCGCCGCCACCAGCATCGCCGTCCCCGTGCCGCAGAACGGGTCGAGGACGACGCCGTCCGGCGGGCAGGTGGCGAGGATGGGGATGCGGCACAGGTCGGCCGGGAACGGGGCGAAGTGCGAACCGCGGCCCTGCGTGTCCTCGGGGAGGATGTCCCACACGTCGCCGGGTTTGGCGCCGCCCGGGTGGTAGCGGAGGAAGCAGAAGCCGCGCTCCTCGAGCTCGCGGGCGCGGCCGGACACCGCCCCCACGTCCGAGTGCGTCGTGCGCTGGCGGCCGCGGATGATCATGCGGAAGTCGCCGAGGCGGCCGGCGGCCACCTCCGCGAGCGTGTCGTCGAGCGCGGCGAGGGCCGCCGCCTTCTCGAGCTCGTCCAGCGACGTCGAGAGCTCGATCTGGCGGCGGTAGCGCACGCCGCGCACGCCGGTGGCCGAGACGACGGCGCCGTCCTCCACGCGCGCCGCGCGCGGCGCGCGCCTGACGGCGTCGGCGTCGTAGTAGTAGCCCTTGGGCTGCCGCACGAAGTGGAAGAGGAGCTCGTGCACGTTGCGCAGCCGGTCCTTGCTGGTGTCCGGGCCGCCCTTGACCTTGTGCCACACGACGCTGTTACGCAGCGTCCAGCCCTGCTCGTCGGTCAGGTGGAAGGCGACGCGCCAGGGCACGCCGAGCTGGCGCTTGCCGCGGTACGTGTCGCCGAGGTTGAGCCACAGGGAGCCCGTGGCCTTGAGCACCCGCCGCAGCTCGGCGGTGACGGCGCCGAGGGCGGCCACGTAGTCCTGCCAGCCGCCTTCGGCGCCGATGCCGCCGCCGGCGTACCGGCGGTGGCCGAAGTAGGGCGGGCTGGTGACGACGCAGTCCACCGAGGCGGCGGGGAAGAGGCGCAGCGTGTCGGCGGCGTCGCCCAGCAGGAACAGCGGCTCGGGATGGTCCGCCGGCTCGCCGCCGGCGGTGAGGTACGCGGCGAGCGCCTCGGCGGCGCCGTCGCCGCTCTTCACCTGTCCAGATAGCGCCGGTAGATCGCCTCGTAGTCGGTGACCATGCGCTCGACGGTGAACCGCTGCTCCACGGTGCGGCGGCAGACCGCCGGGTCTATCTCGCCGACCCGGCCCACCGCCGCCACGAAGTCCTCGAAGTCGTCCACGACGAACCCGGTCACGCCGTCGTCCACGACCTCCGGCACCGAGCCCTGGCGCAGCGCCACCACCGGGGTGCCGCAGGCCATGGCCTCGATCATCACCAGCCCGAACGGCTCCGGCCAGGTGATGGGAAAGAGGAAGGCGTGCGCGTGGGCGAAGAGCTCGCGCTTGCGCTCGTCGCTCACCTCGCCCTCGTAGACGATCTGCTCGCCGTCGATGTGCGGCTCGACCTTCTCCTCGAAGTAGTCGCGGTACGGCTCCTGCAGCACCCCCGCCATGATGAGCCTGCGGTCGAGCCGCTTGGCCGCCTCGATGCTGTGGTGGAAGCCCTTGGCCTCGCAGACGCGGCCGAACGCCAGCAGGTAGTCGTCCTTCTCTGGCGTGTACTGCCACTGCTCCACGGCGATGGCGTTGTAGGCGAGGCCGGCCCAGTCCATGCCGGGCGGCGCCATGGAGCGCTGGTACTCGCTGATGCAGATGTAGCCGACCTCGCGGGCGAACTGCTCATAGAAGCCGAAGGCCGCCTCGTCGAAGGCGCAGTGGACGGTGTGGACCATCGGCGTCGCCAGGTAGCGGCTGAAGGCGACGCCGAGGAAGCCCGAGTGGTCGTGCACCAGGTCGAAGCCGCCCTCCTCGATGTCGGCGAACGCGAACGAGACCTGGCGCGCATCGTAGGGCGTCACGCCGATCCTGTCGGGCATCTGCTCCGGGAACAGGGCGCAGAGGTCCGCCGCCGTGCGAGAGTCGCCGGTGGCGTACAGGCGGACCTCGTGACCGGACGCGACGAGGCCGTCGCAGAGCTGCTGCACGACCCACTCGGTGCCGCCGTAGCCGGCGGGCGGGACGGTGATCCACGGCGGTGCGAGCTGAACGATGCGCATGGCGGCATTCTACAGGACGCGCGCCCCCCGGCCAGCGTGCCGGGCGCCGTTCGAGCTGCCTCGAGCGGTCTCATGGATCGCCGTCGACGTGCCGATGGGAGACGCACACCCGGGGTCCGGCTTCGCCGGCCCGGGCGGAGTCACCCCCCAGACGTGACGACGATGTAGAGTGACGGCCATGATCCTGTTCCTTGACTGCTCGAGCGGCATCAGCGGCGACATGCTCGTGGCAGCGCTGTTGTCGCTGGCCGGGGCGCGCGAGGCGGACCCCGGCCCGCTGGACGACGTGCTGCGTCCGGCCCTCGCCGCGGCCGGCATCGACCCCCGGCTGGTGCAGATCGAGGACGCGCGCCGCGGCAGCCTGGCGGCGCTCGCGTTCAGGGTCGCCGACCAGCCGGGTTTCGCCACCTTCGACGAGATGATCGTGTCGCTGTACGCGTCGGACCTCGAGCAGCCGGTCGCCGACGCCGTCGCCGCCATCGCCGAGCGCATGGCCGCGGCCGAGGCCGAGGTGCACGGGCGCGACGAGGCGGAGCACCTCCACGAGCTGAGCGACGTCGACACCGCCGTCGACCTGATCTGCGCCGTGACGCTGCTCGACAAGCTCGCGCCGGAGCGCGTCGTCGCCTCGCCGCCGGCCCTAGGTGACGGCGAGGTGGAGACGGGGCACGGTGCGCTGAGCGTGCCGGCGCCGGCCGTGCTCTCGCTGCTGGCGGGTCTGCCCACGGCCGGCGGCGCCCCGCCCGTCGCGGCGGGGGAGACGCCGGCCGCGCCTCTCGGCGAGCTGACGACGCCCACCGGCGCCGCTCTGCTCGCGCACTTCGCCGGGGAGTACGGCGGCCTGCCCGCCGGGCGGATCGAGCGGATCGGCTACGGCGCCGGCCGCCGCGAGCTGCCCGGCCGGCCCAACGTGCTGCGGGCCGTCCTGATCGACCCGGCCGGGATGCCGGCCGGCGACGCCGCCGGTCCGGACGCCGAGGCCACGGGTGCGGCACTCGCCGCCCAGGGCGGCCACGGGCCCGGCGACCACGTCGTCCTCGAGGCCAACATCGACGACATGACGCCCGAACTGCTGGCACACGCGGCCAACGCGCTGCGTGAGGCCGGTGCGCTCGACGTGTGGATGAGCAGTGCCCTCATGAAGAAGGGCCGCCCCGGCGTGGTCCTCCACGTGCTCGCCCCGGGGGCCGACCGTGATCGCCTGGCCGATGCCGTCTTCTCCGAGACCACCACCTTCGGCCTGCGCGTCGTGCCGTGTTCACGCGAGTACGTCGAGGAGCGCCGCGAGAGCGTCAAGATCGGCAAGCTGAAGGTGAGCGTCCGCCTCAGCTTCGTGCGCGGACGTCTCGCCACGGTGTCGCCGGAGTACGACGACGTGCGTCGCGTCGCCGCCGCCGTGGGGCGGCCGGCCCGTGTGGTCTACGAGGCCGCGCAGTCGGCCGCCCGCAGCCGCTTCAGCGGCTCCTGACGGCGGCCGTCCGGCCCGCCCCGGCGCGGCCGGCCGCGGTCCCGCGCCGCCCTCTCCCGGCGTCATCTCCGTCCACCCCTCCGGACAGCGGGTGTTCGAAATTGACCGTTTTTGTGTCGCGCTAGTAGAATCCAGCACAAGCTGCCGGCTTTGCCCCCGCGGGCGCTCCGGCCCTCACCAACGAGACGCGCGGGACAGTGGAGACCAAAGGAGGACGCGTTGAGTTCGATCGTTCGTAAATCCCCGGTGCCGAGCGACATCGAGATCGCCCAGGCCGCCACCATGCAGCCCATCCAGGCGATCGCCGAGAAGGCCGGCATCCTCGAGGACGAGCTGGAGCTCTACGGTCGGTACAAGGCCAAGATCGACTACATGGCCGTCCTCGAGCGCCTCAAGGACAAGCCGGACGGCAAGATCATCAACGTGACGGCGATCACGCCGACGCCGCTGGGCGAGGGCAAGACGGTCACCGCCGTCGGCCTCACCGAGTCGATGAACGCCATCGGCATGGACACGATGCTCGCCCTGCGCGAGCCCTCGCTCGGCCCGGTCTTCGGCATCAAGGGCGGCGCCGCCGGCGGCGGCTACTCGCAGCTCCTGCCGATGGAGGACCTCAACCTGCACTTCACCGGCGACATCCACGCAGTCGGCGCCGCCAACAACCTGCTCGCCGCCATGGTCGACAGCCACCTCATGCACGGCAACGACCTCGACATCGACCCGCTCACCATCTCCTGGCGGCGCTGCGTCGACCTCAACGACCGCGCCATGCGCGAGATCGTCAATGGCCTCGGCGGCAGGCTCAACGGCCTCCCGCGCCAGACCGGCTACGACATCACCGTCGCCTCCGAGGTCATGGCCATCCTCGGCCTCGCCACGTCGCTCAAGGACCTGCGCGAGCGCCTCGGTCGCATCACCTTCGGCTACAGCAAGACGGGCCAGCCGCTCACGGCCGACGACATCGGCGCCGGCGGCGCCATGACGGTGCTCCTCAAGGACGCCATCAAGCCGAACCTCATGCAGACGCTCGAGGGCAACGCCGCGCTCATCCACGCCGGACCCTTCGCCAACATCGCCCAGGGCAACAACTCGATCATCGCCGACAAGGTCGCGATGAAGCTGGCCGAGTACGTGGTCACCGAGAGCGGCTTCGCCGCCGACCTCGGCTCCGAGAAGTTCATGGACATCATCTGCCGCTACGGCGGGTTCGCGCCGAGCGCCGTGGTCATCACCTGCACCATGCGCGCCCTCAAGATGCACGGCGGCCTGCCGGTCGATCCCGAGCTGCTCAAGGAGGAGAACAACGAGGCCCTCACCAAGGGCTGCGAGAACCTCGCCAAGCAGATCGAGAACATGAAGTACTTCGGCCTGCCCGTCGTCGTCACCATCAACCGCTTCGCCTTCGACCGCGACAGCGAGGTCGAGATCGTGCGCAAGGAGGCCGTGGCGGCCGGCGCCGAGGACGCCGTGCCGATCAACGTCCACGCGCTCGGCGGCGACGGCGCCCAGGAGGCGGCGGAGGTCGTCAAGGCGGCCGCCGACAAGGGCGGGGACTTCAAGTTCCTGTACCCGCTCGAGGCCTCCATCAAGGAGAAGATCGAGACCATCGCCACCAAGATCTACGGCGCCGACGGCGTGGACTACCTGCCCGAGGCCGAGGCCAAGATCAAGCTGTTCACCGAGCAGGGCCTCGACAAGCTTCCGCTCTGCATGGCCAAGACGCACCTGTCGCTCAGCCACGACCCGGCGCTCAAGGGCCGCCCGCGCGGCTTCCGCGTCCCGATCCGCGACATCCGTCCCGCCACCGGCGCCGGGTACCTGTACCCGCTGCTCGGCGAGATGCGCACCATGCCCGGCCTGGCCAAGCGGCCGGCCGCCGTCGACGTCGACATCGACGTCGAGACCGGCCGGATCATCGGCCTGTTCTGAGAACCTGAAGGAGCGACCCGGGGCGCCGGCCGGTCGCCGGC
>JBLMXT010000063.1:0-3071 GCA_050257915.1 Deltaproteobacteria bacterium | reverse complement strand
CTTGCCGGCCGGGGCGGATGCTGGCGCAGAGCAGGTGTGCGCACCCGCGCAGCGGGCCTCACGCGGGCAGCAGCCTCGCGGTGACGACGAAGTTCTCGGTGATACGTCTGCAGAACGCGGGGTACGCGGGCAGGCGCTCGTCTGTCTCGGCGCGGAGCTGCTCGGCGAACGCCTCACCCAGGTGCTTCTGCTCCTTGATCGCGTCGCGCACCCAGTGCGGCGCCATGTCCGCGTCCACCTCGGGATGGAACTGGGTGCCCCACGACCTGCCCCCGGTGCGGAACACCTGGACCCCGTTGCCGCAGGTCGCGACGAGGTGGGCGGTGGGCGGCAGCGTGCACGAGTAGGCATGCCAGTTGAAGGCGACGAACGGAGAGGAGATGCCGTGCAGCAGCGGGTCGTCGGCGACCTTCTCGATCGTCGTCCAGCCGATCTCCGGATGCTTGCGCGGATACACGTCGCCGCCGTCGGCGAGGGCGAGCAGCTGGGCGCCGAGGCAGATGCCCCACACCGGGCCGCCCTCGTGCACGATGCGGCGCATGAGCTTGATCTCCGCGGCGAGGAACGGGTACTCCTTGGTCTGGGTCGCGTGCATGGCTCCGCCGAGGCTGATCAGGCCGGCGGTGCCGTCTGGCCACTCCGGCAGCCCTTCACCCTTGTCGACGCGGCACACCTCGTACGGCACGCCGAGCTCTCCGAGCGCCACGGCGATACTGCCGGGCGGGTCGTCGGGCTCGTGCTGGACGATGGTCAGCGGCTTCATCGCGGCTCCTCTCCGTTACGTACGCGAGTATACCCAGCGCGGGCCGCAGGGCGGCGATGGGCGCGGCGGCGGCGGACCCCCGCCGTGCCCCGCCGCGTCCGCCTTGCCCGCCCCCGCCGGGGTCTGCGAGACTGGCGGCATGAGCGGCAGCATCCCCACGCACGGGCCGGTCGACCCGCCCACCGGCGCGCCCATCGTCGAGATCGTCTCCGCCGGCAACGAGGTCCTCATCGGCGACGTGCTCGACACCAACACCGGCTGGCTGTGCACGCGGGTGACGAAGCTCGGCGGGCTCGTGCGGCGGACGGTCATGCTCCGTGACGACGTGGACGCGATCGGCGCCGAGCTGCGTGCCTGTCTCGCCCGGCGTCCGGCCCTGGTGTTCACGGTCGGCGGGCTCGGTCCCACGAGCGACGACCGCACGCTCGAAGGCGTGGCGCTCGGCCTGGGCGTCCGGCTGGAGCTGAACGCCCGGGCCGAGAGGATGGTGGCCGCGAAGTACGAGGAGTTCTTCGCGGCCGGCTACCTGCCGTTCCCCGAGCTCAACGAGAACCGGCGCAAGATGGCGCGGCTGCCGGCCGGCGCCGAGCCGCTGGTCAACCCGATCGGCGGTGCTCCCGGCGTGCTGTGCCGCAGCGGCGGCACGCGCGTCGTCTCGCTCCCCGGCGTGCCCGGCGAGCTCAAGGCGATCGTCGACGAGTCGCTCGGACCGCTGGTCACCGAGGTCTTCGGCGAAGCGCGCTACGAGGAGCGCTCCCTCGAGGTGGAGCTGCAGGACGAGTCGGCCATCGCCGACATCCTGCGCGCCGCCGAGGAGCAGCACCCGGCCGTGTACGTCAAGTCGCGCGCCAAGGTCCTCGGCAGCACGCGGGTGATCAGGGTCACGCTGAGCGGGCGCGGCCCGAGCGAGGCCGCCGTCGCCGCGCTGTTGGCGCCGGCGGCGGACCAGCTGCTGACGCAGATCGCCGCCGCCGGCTTCGCCGTCCGCCCGGAGGCGCCGAGACCATGATGCCAGGCGCTGAGCGCCGCGATGGCTGAAGGCCGGGGAGCGGGCGAGCGTCCCTGGTGGGGCCACGTCGCGGACGCGGTGGCCAACGAGCCGCTCGCGGCCGCCGTCCTCGTCGCGGCGGCGCTGCCGCTGGCACTGGGAGCTGCCATCCTCGCCCTCGGACGGCGGCTCCGAAGCCGCCGCCGGTGGGGCTGAGACGGCCCCGACCCGTCAGCCCAGGTGGTCCTCGATGAAGTGCGTGTTCACATCGCCCGCCTTGAAGAGCGGGTGGTCCAGCACGAGGCGGTGGAAGGGGATCACCGTCTTGACGCCGTCCACGAGGAACTGGTCGAGCGCCCAGCGCGAGCGCGCGAGGCACTCCTCGCGGTCGCGCCCCCAGACGATGAGCTTGCCGAGCAGGCTGTCGTAGAACGGCGGCACCATGTAGCCCTGATAGACATGGCTGTCGAGGCGGACCCACGGTCCGCCGGGCGGGACCCACTGTGTGACCACCCCCGGCGACGGCATGAAGTCCTCCGCCGGGTCCTCGGCGTTGATGCGGAACTCGATGGCGTGACCCTCGAGCTGGATGTCGTCCTGCCGTAGCGGGAGCCCTTCCCCCGCGGCGATGCGGATGCCGGTCTTGACGATGTCGACGCCGCTGACCATCTCGGTGACGCAGTGCTCCACCTGGACGCGCGTGTTCATCTCCATGAAATAGAAGCTCCCGTCGCTGTCGAGGAGGAACTCGACGGTGCCGGCTCCCTCGTAGCGCGCGGCGACGGCCGCGGCGACGGCGGCGTCGCCCATCTGCCGCCTCAGCTCGGGGCTGACGGCCGGCGACGGCGCCTCCTCGATGAGCTTCTGGTGGCGCCGCTGGATGCTGCAGTCGCGCTCGCCGAGGTGGATGCCGTGGCCCTCGCCGTCGGCGAGCACCTGGATCTCGATGTGGCGCGGCGCACCGATGTACTTCTCCACGTAGACGGCGCCGTTGCCGAACGCCGCCTCGGCCTCGGCCTGAGCCTGACGCACGGCGCCGGCCAGCTCGGAGGCCTCCTTGACGATGCGGATGCCCTTGCCGCCGCCCCCGGCCGACGCCTTGACCATGACCGGCAGGCCGATGTCGTTGGCGACCACCTCGGCCTCCAGCGCGTCGGCGATGATGCCCTCGGACCCGGGCGTGACGGGCACGCCGGCGGCGGTCATCGTCGCCCGCGCCGCCGCCTTGTCGCCCATCAGCTCGATGCTCTCCGGGCTCGGCCCGATGAGCTTGATCCCCTGCTCGCGGCAGAGCCGGCTGAACTCCGCGCGTTCGGCCAG
>JBLMXT010000062.1:0-6345 GCA_050257915.1 Deltaproteobacteria bacterium | reverse complement strand
CGCCGCAGGGCTGCGACCGGGCGAGAAGGGCTGAGCCCGGGCCTCGCCGTCTACGCGCCCAGGTGCTCCCGGACCGCCATGACCAGCTTCGGCAGCACCTCACCGCCGCGGCCGCGCAGGTAGAGGTCGCTCACGCGCGTGAGGGCGTCGCGCTCCGGGTTGACGTCGATCAGCGTGGCGCCGGCCTCCTTGGCGATCATCGGTATGGCGGCGGCGGGATACACGACCCCCGAGGTGCCGGCGATGAGCATCACGTCGCAGCCGGCGCTGAGCTGCTGGGCGGCGCCGAACGCCTCGGGGGGGAGTCCCTCGCCGAACCAGACCACCTCGGGACGCAGGTAGTCGCCGCACGCGGGGCAGCGCGGGGGCCTCTCGCTCTGGTCCGCGAAGTCCTCCCGGCGGTACCCGCGGTGCCGGCCGTCGATGCAGCGGAAGCTGTGCATGGTCCCGTGCAACTCGATCACGTGCGACGAGCCGGCGCGCTGGTGGAGCCCGTCGATGTTCTGGGTGATGACGACGACCCTGGGGAGCAGTCCCTCCAGCTCCGCGATCGCGCGGTGGCCGGGGTTCGGCTCCGCCTCGGCCGCGACGCCGAAGCGGTGCTCGTACCAGCTCCAGACGAACGCGGGGTCCCTGCGGTACGCCTCGGGGGTGGCGAGCTGCATCGGGTCGTAGCGTGCCCACAGTCCGGTCTCGGGCTCGCGGAAGGTGGGGATGCCGGACTCCTTGCTCACGCCGGCGCCGGTGAACACCGCGAGGCGGGCCGACCGGGCCAAGGCGCGCGCCGCCGTCTGCAGGGCGCCGCCGGGTCTCGGGTCGTCGGGCCGGTCGCTCACGGGAGCCTCCTCGTGCGAGTGCTCGGGGCCGCCTGAGATTGTACGCTAGCGCGACATGAGCGACGACGTACAGAGGACGGAGGGGCCGGATGGGGGCGGCACGGGCGCCGGCCTTCGGCTGCTCGCGGCCGCGGTCACCCTGCCGTGGCTCCTCGCCTACGGGATCTTCGGCGTCTCCGCGGTCACCCGCTCGGCTCAGGCGTACGCCGCCGGGCTCAGACGCATCGACGCCGGCTACACGCGCTTCGTCTCACCCGGCGAGCTGGCGTGGGTCGGGGCGCTGCTGCTGGCTGCGTTCGCCGTGCTCCTCGCCTGCTCTCTGCTCCTGCTCTTCCGTCATCGCTCCGCGACGGGCTGGCTGCCGGTGCTGCTCGTCGCCGCCGCGCTCACCGTCGGGTCGGTGTGGGCCTCCGTCCAGGGCGGGTTGCACCCCATCCTCTGGACCCTGTTCTTCTTCGGCCTCGCCTACTGCACCGCCGTCGCCCTGGTACGCGTGCTTCAGGTGACGCGGGCGGAGCGGCGTGGAAGAATCGCCTCACCATGAGCACCAGCATCTTCGTCGGGCACGCCAAGCCGCCGTCCAACACCGTCAGCGGCCAGATGTACACGATCCTCAGCGTGGTGTGCGAGGTCGACATGGACACCGGCGTCATCGTCGCGGCCGAGTTCACCGTGGCCACCGAGCTCGCCAAGGACTACCTGAACCGCCTGCTGGCCGGGCGCGACCTCAGCACCGACGAGGACGCCATCGTCGCCGAGCTCGAGGGCTGCTACTTCTCGGGCACGCAGAAGGCCCTCATCCAGTGCTTCCGCGACATGGCCAAGCGCTACCGCGCGCAGGCCGGCACGAGCCGGCCGGACGCGCCGGCGGAGCCGGCCCCCCCGGTCGGCTGACGCCCTCGTCTCGTTGCGCCCGCGGCGCCGACGCGCGCCGTCCTCTGGTATAGTCCACGCGCCGCTGGTAGAGTCCGGCGGTCCGCACGAGAACGCGAGGAGGGACCCGGGATCATGGCCGCAGTCGAAGGGATAGCATCGTTCCAGCCGCCGAGCCGCGTGCTCATGGGTCCTGGGCCGTCCGACGTCCACCGGCGCGTGCTCGACGCCATGGCGCGTCCCACCATCGGCCACCTGGACCCCGAGTTCGTGCGCATGATGGACCAGCTCAAGGACCTGCTCCGGTATGCGTTCCAGACCGGGAACCGCGTCACCTTCCCCGTCTCCGGGCCCGGCTCGGTGGGGATGGAGACGTGCTTCGTGAACCTGGTCGAGCCGGGCGACAAGGTACTCGTCTGCCGCAACGGCGCCTTCGGCGGGCGGCAGCTCGAGAACGTGGAGCGCACCGGCGGCGTGCCGGTCGTCATCGACGACGACTGGGGCACGCCCGTCTCGCTCGACAAGCTCGAGTGGGCGTTCGACGCTCATCCGGATGCCCGCATCGTCTCCTTCGTCCACGCCGAGACCTCGACGGGCGTGCGCAGCGATGCGCAGGCCATCGCGGCGATCGCCCACGCGCACGGCGCGCTCGTGATCGCCGACACCGTCACCTCGCTCGGCGGCATCCCCGTGCTCGTCGACGAGTGGGGTCTCGACGCCGTCTACTCGGGCAGCCAGAAGTGCCTGAGCTGCACGCCCGGCCTCTCGCCGGTCACCTTCGGCGACGCCGCGCTCGAGAAGGTCAAGGCGCGCAGGAGCAAGTGCCAGAGCTGGTTCATGGACCTGAACCTCGTGCTGCCTTACTGGGAGGGCGGCGCGCGGACGTATCACCACACCGCGCCGATCAACCCGCTCTACGGCCTGCACGAGGCGCTGGTCATGCTGGCCGAGGAGGGGCTGGAGGCGGCATGGCGGCGGCACGCCGAACTCCACGCCGCCCTGGTCGAAGGGCTCGAGGGCCTCGGCCTGCGCATGGTCGTCGAGGCCCCGTACCGTCTGCCGCAACTGAACCTCGTGAGCGTCCCCGACGGCGTCGACGACGCCTGGGTCCGCGCCGAGGCGCTGGCCCGCTACGGGCTCGAGCTCGGCAACGGCCTCGGTGTGCTGGCCGGCAAGGTCTGGCGCATCGGCCTCATGGGCACCTCCTGCACCCGGGCCAACGTCGACCTCTGCCTGGACGCGCTGGGGACGCTGGTACCGGAGGCGGCCGGGAGGTAGGTCCCGGCCGCGGCGACCCGCGCCGCGGGCCCCGCACATTGTCCGCCACGCGAGCGGGTGCTAGCGTTCAGCTGTTGAGGACTCACTCGCGGCCGGGGGGATCCGCGTCTGATCCGGCGGCCTGATACCGCCGGCCTAAGGAGGACACATGACCGACGAGACCGGCAAGGGCCCCGAACCGACCGTCGAGGAGCTCAAGGCCAAGGCCTACAAGCCCATGGAGGACGCCGCCGTCCTCCACCCGTTCTACCGCGGCAAGATCGAGACCACGCTCAAGTGCTGCATCCGCGACTTCCAGGACTTCGGCATCTGGTACACCCCGGGCGTGAGCAAGCCGTGTCTCGACATCAAGGACGACCCCGAGAAGGTCTACGAGCTCACCAACAAGTGGAACACGGTCGCCGTGGTCAGCGACGGCACGCGCGTGCTCGGCATGGGCGACATCGGCCCCAAGGCCGGCATGCCGGTGATGGAGGGCAAGAGCCTCCTCTACAAGTACCTCGGCGGCGTGGACGGCTTCCCGCTCATGGTCGACACCAAGGACCCCGACGAGCTCATCAAGTTCGTCAAGCTCGTGCAGCCGGGGCTGGGCGGGGTGAACCTCGAGGACATCGCCCAGCCCAAGTGCTTCCGCATCCTCGACACGCTGCGCGCGGAGTGCGAGATCCCCGTGTGGCACGACGACCAGCAGGGCACGGCGTGCGTCACGCTGGCCGGCCTCATCAACGCCCTCAAGGTGGTCGGCCGGCGCATCGACGACGTCGAGATCGCCTTCATCGGCTCGGGCGCCGCCAACGTCGCCATCAGCCGCCTGATCTTCGCCTACGGCGCCGACCCGGCCAAGTGCCGCATCGTCGACAGCAAGGGCATCCTGCACAAGGGCCGTGCGGACATCGAGGCGGTCAAGGACGCGTGGGTCGACAAGTGGAAGTACTGCACCATCACCAACGCCGAGCAGCGCCAGGGCACCATCGAGGACGCGCTCAAGGGCGCACACGTGTGCATCGCGCTCAGCAAGCAGGGCCCCGACACCATCGACAAGGAGTGGATCAGGGGGATGGCCAACGACCCGGTCGTCTTCCTGTGCGCCAACCCGATCCCCGAGATGTGGCCGTGGGACGCCAAGGAGGCCGGCGCCGCCGTGGTCGCCACCGGCCGCAGCGACTTCCCCAACCAGGTCAACAACTCGGTCGGGTTCCCCGGCATCTTCCGCGGCACCCTGGACGTGCGCGCCAAGACGATCACCGACGAGATGTGCATCGCCGCCGCCGAGGAGCTCGCCAAGGTCGCCGAGGACAAGGGCCTCAGCGCCGACTACATCATGCCGACCATGGACGACTGGGAGGTCTTCCCACGTGAGGCAGCCGCGGTGGCGATGAAGGCCATCGAGCAGGGCATCGCGCTGCGCACCGACCTCACCTTCGAGCAGGAGGTCGCCGAGGCGACGGCGATCATCGCCCGCGCCCGCGGCATGGTGCAGGACCAGATGGCGCTGGGCTACATCGAGATGCCGGAGGGCAGCAAGGCGCCGGCGCCGACCAAGGCGGCCGCGAAGGCGGTCGCCCGCGGCTACGGCGACTACGCCGGCGAGATGGCCGACAAGGCCGTCGACGCCATCGGGCCGGCCGCCGACAGGATCGCCGCGGCGACCGCGGCGGCCATCGACAAGGCCACCGACGCGATCCGCAAGGCCACCGCTGGCATGAAGAAGGACGAGGGCGTCACCGACGCCGAGGTGGTCTCCGAGGAGCCTCCGGAGTGGAAGCCTCCGGCCGCGGAGCCCGAGCCCCCGTCGGACGCGGAGGAGACCGGCGAGGCCTGACGCCGTGACGACCGCCGTCCGAACCCCCAGGAGGAGAGTGACGTGAACGTGAGGGAACTCGACGTCGCCGCGGTGACGGCGGCGGTGAAGGACCTCTGCATCACCGCCAACTACGACCTGCCGGTGGACGTGTACGACGCGCTCAAGGCGGCCGCGCGGTCCGAGGAGTCGCCGGTCGGCCGCGAGGTGCTGGCGCAGCTGGTGGAGAACGCCGACATCGCCGCCGCGGACCGGGTGCCGATCTGCCAGGACACCGGCTTCGCGGTCGTCTTCGCCGAGGTGGGGCAGGACGTGCACCTCACCGGCGGCGACTTCGAGGAGGCCGTCCACGAGGGCGTGCGCCGGGGCTACGGCGACGGCTACCTGCGCAAGTCGGTCGCCGAGGAGCCGGGGCACGCCCGGCGCAACACCAAGGACAACACGCCGGCCATCATCCACACGAGCATCGTGCCTGGCGACCGCGTCCGCCTGACGATGATGGCCAAGGGCGGCGGCGCCGAGAACATGAGCTCGCTCAACATGCTCAAGCCGGCGCAGGGCTGGGCGGGCATGGTCGACGCCGTCGTCGAGACGGTGAGTCGCGCCGGCTCCAACCCGTGCCCGCCGGTGATCGTCGGCGTCGGCATCGGCGGCACCATCGAGAAGGTCACGCTGCTGGCCAAGAAGGCACTGCTCCGCGACGTCGGCAGCACGCACCCCGACCCGCGCATCGCGGAGATGGAGGACGAGCTGCTCCAGAGGATCAACGCGCTCGGCATCGGGCCCCAGGGGCTCGGCGGCCGCACCACCGCCCTCGACGTCTTCATCGAGGAGATGCCGTGCCACATCGCCAGCATGCCGATGGCCGTCAACGTCCAGTGCCACGCGCAGCGGCACAAGACCGTCACGCTCTGAGGGGAGGCGACCATGGCGGCGAAGAAGATCACGACCCCCCTCACGGACGAGGTCGTCAAGGGCCTGCGCGCCGGTGACGCCGTGCAGATCACCGGCGTCGTCTACCAGGCGCGCGACGCGGCGCACAAGCGGCTCGTCGCGCTCATCGAGGCCGGCGAGGAGCTGCCCTTTGACCTCGCCGGCGCCGTCGTCTACTACATGGGGCCGAGCCCGGCCAAGCCCGGCAACGTGATCGGCTCGGCCGGGCCCACCACCAGCGGCCGCATGGACGCCTACGCGCCGCTGCTCATGCGGCACGGCCTCAAGGGCATGATCGGCAAGGGGCTGCGCACGGCCGAGGTCAAGCAGGCCATGCAGGACCAGACCGCCGTGTACTTCGCCGCGACGGGCGGCGCCGGCGCGCTCCTGGCCAAGCGCATCGTCGGCAACGAGGTGATCGCCTACCTGGAGCTCGGCGCCGAGGCCATCGCCCGGCTCGAGGTCGTCGACTTCCCGGCGATCGTCGTCATGGATTGTCACGGCGGCGACCTGTACGCGGAGGGTCGCGCCGAATACGCGCGCGAGGCCTGACCAAGACCGACCATCCGGGCCGCAGCGGACTGCTGGGCACGTTCGCGACTCCCCGGCTGAGCTGACGGACGC
>JBLMXT010000061.1:0-3780 GCA_050257915.1 Deltaproteobacteria bacterium | reverse complement strand
ATACAGGCCGTGGGACACTTCTTCGCGCAGAGGGTGCAGCCGGTGCAGGCGTCGGCGTCGATGTAGTAGGTGATCAGCGCCTTGCACTTGCCGGCCGGACAGCGCTTCTCGCGGATGTGGGCCTCGTACTCGTCGCGGAAGTACTTGATGGTCGTGAGCACCGGGTTCGGGGCGGTACCGCCGAGCGCGCAGAGCGAGCCCTCGATTGTGTACCGGCCCAGCTCCTCGAGCAGCTCGATGTCGCCCTCGCGGCCGTCACCGGCGGTGATGCGGTCCAGCGTCTCGAGCATGCGCTTGGTGCCCAGGCGGCAGGGGACGCACTTGCCGCAGCTCTCCTTCTGCGTGAAGTCGAGGAAGAAGCGCGCGAGGTCGACCATGCAGGTGTCCTCGTCGACCACCACCATGCCGCCGGAGCCGACGATGGCGCCGGTCGCGGCGAGGCTCTCGTAGTCGACCGGCGTGTCCAGCAGGCTCGCCGGCACGCAGCCGCCGGAGGGGCCGCCGAGCTGCACGGCCTTGAACTGCTTGCCGTCCTTGATGCCGCCGCCGACGTCGAAGATGATCTTCCGCAGGCTGGTGCCCATGGGCACCTCGGCGAGGCCGCCGTGGACCAGCTTGCCGGCGAGGCGGAAGGCCTTGGTGCCGCGGCTGGTCTCGGCGCCGAGCTCGGCGTAGGCGTCGGCGCCATTGGCGACGATCCACGGGACGTTGGAGAACGTCTCGACGTTGTTGATGTTGGTGGGCTTGCCCCAAAGGCCGCTGACCGCGGGGAACGGCGGCCGCGTGCGCGGCATGCCGCGCTTGCCCTCGATGGAGGCGATGAGCGCCGTCTCCTCGCCGCAGACGAAGGCGCCGGCGCCGAGCTTGAGGTGCAGGTTGAACTCCCAGCCGGCACCGAAGACGTCCTTGCCGAGGAAGCCGCGCTCCTCCGCGTCGGCGACGGCCTTGGTGAGCCGCTTGACCGCGAGCGGGTACTCGGCGCGCACGTACACGTAGCCCTCGTGCGCGCCGATGGCGTAGCTGCCGATGATCATGCCCTCGATCACCGCGTGCGGGTCGCCCTCGAGGATGGAGCAGTCCATGAACGCGCCGGGGTCGCCCTCGTCGGCGTTGCAGATGAGGTACTTCTCGTCGCTCTTGGACTGGTTGGCGAACTTCCACTTGACGCCCGTGGGGAACCCGGCGCCGCCGCGGCCGCGGATGCCCGAGTCGGTGATCTCCTCGATGATCCACTCGGGCGTCTTCTCGGTGAGGGCCATGCGCGCGGCGCCGTAGCCGCCGCGCCCGATGTACTCGTCGATGCTCTCCGGGTCGATGACGCCCACGTCGCGCAACGCGATGCGCGTCTGCGCCTTGTAGAAGCCGATGTCGTGCCAGTCGCGGATGCGCTCCCCGGTCTGCCCGTCCTTGTACAGGAAGCGCTCGACCGGCTGCCCGCCCTTGAGGTGCTCCTCGACGACCTTGCCCACGTCCCTGGGCTTGAGGTGGCCGTAGAGCGTGTCGTCACTGAGCACCACGACGGGGCTCATGGAGCACAGGCCGTGGCAGCCGATGATGCTGACGTCGACGCTGTCGCTCAGCCCGGCGTCCCGCACCTCCTGCGTGAAGGCGTCGTAGACGGCGAGGGAGCCCGCGAACACGCAGGCGGTGCCGGCGCAGACCTTCACGGTCCAGCCGCCGTCCGGGCGCCCGGCGACGCTGACGTTGCGGGCGTCGTCGTCGGGGCGTGGAGTTGTGATCTCGTCGGTCATGGTCTCTCTGGTCACCCCTTCGTACCGCCGACCTCTTCCATGAGGTCGCGGATGATCTTGCGCGTCTGGTCAGGGGTGAGGCCGCCGTAGGTCTGGTCGCCGATGCGCATGACGGGGGCCTGCGAGCAGGCGCCCATGCAGGCGACGGACGACAGGGTGAACTTCAGGTCGCTGGTCGTCTTGCCGTCGGCGATCCCGAGCTCCTCCTCCAGAGCCTCGGTGATCTGGACCGCCCCCGCGACGTGGCAGGCGGTGCCGTGGCAGACGTCGATGATGTACTCGCCCACGGGCGAGAGCCGGAACTGGTTGTAGAAGCTGGAGACGCCGTAGAGCTGGCTGAGCGACACGCCCGTCTGGAGGCTGATCTCCTGGATGGCGAGGCGCGGCAGGTAACCGTACACCTCCTGCGCGTTCTGCAGCATGGCGATGAGGCCGGTGCCGTGCTCGTAGTAGTCGTCGAGCACCGGCTGCAGGTCCTTGAGGTCCACGCCCTGCTGGGCCGCGATCCGCGCTTCGCTGATGCGCGCGGCGTTGGGCACGGGCAGGCGGTACTTGCTCGTGTGGTTCACTCGGATGACCTGCACCGGGCAGTTGCTCTCGCACAGGGTACAGGAGCGGCAGCGGGGCTCGCCGCTGGTGGGGTCGATGACCACGCGGAAGAGGCCGCGGCTGCGCGCCGGCAGTACCTCGCGCTGCTCCGGGTACTGGACGGTGATCTTCTTCTTGGGCAGGTGGCTGAGCGTCTGCCGCATGGCCTTGAACATGCCGAGCATCAGGCGCTCACCACCGGCTGGCGCTCACGCTGCTTGCGCAGGCGGCGCTTGAGGATCGGGTCGAGCAGGGCGACGAACGCCAGGAACGACACCCAGCCGACGACCGCGAGGCCCCACTTCCAGCTGGGCACCCACAGGATGACCGCGGCCGTTACCAGGATGTTCACGAGGCCCAGCGGGATGAGGACCTTCCAGGCGAACGCCATGAGCTGGTCGACCTGCAGGCGCGGCAGCGAGAGCCGGATCCAGACCAGCGCGAACACGAGCGCGTAGGTCTTGACGAGGAACCAGACGATGCCGATCCAGTCGACGCCCCAGAAGTCGATGGCGCCGGCGAACGGGCCCATCCAGCCGCCGAAGAACAGCGTGACGGCGACCATGGACATGATCGTCATGCCCGCGTACTCGTTGAGGAAGAACATGCCGAAGCGCATGCCCGAGTACTCGGTGCCGTAGCCGGAGACCAGCTCCGACTCCGACTCGGGGAGGTCGAAGGGACCGCGGTTCAGCTCGGCGATGGAGGCGATGTAGAAGATGAGGAAGGTGAACGGCGCGTAGAAGACGATCCACTGGTAGTCGGCCTGCGCGGCCACGACCGCGTTGAGGTTGAGCGACCCCGTGACCATGGCGACCACCAGCAGGCCGAGGATCATGGGGATCTCGTAGGAGATCATCTGCGCGGCCGCGCGCAGGGCGCCGACCAGGGAGAACTTGTTGCGCGACGACCAGCCGCCCACGAGGATGGCCAGCGTCGTGAACCCGGTGATGGCGACGATGAAGATGACGCCGACGTCGAGGCTCGCGCCCGTGAGGCCGTTGGTGTAGGGCAGCGCGAGCTGCACGCCCACGGCGCCGATCATCACGATGATCGGGGCGAGCGTGAAGAGGATGGGGTCGGCCAGGGCCGGACGGAAGTCCTCCTTGCCCATCATCTTGAAGGCGTCGGCGACGCTCTGCAGCGTGCCCTGCCAGCCGGTGCGGTTGGGGCCGAGGCGGTCCTGCATCAGCGCCAGGGCGCGGCGCTCCAGCAGGATGTTGACGAGCGCCGCGACCATGAGCACCGAGTAGGCGATGACGACGAACAGGACCGCGCGGAGGATCGCGAGGATGATGTCGGTCATCGGTCGATGCCCCCGAGCACGAGGTCGATGCTGCCCGACACGGCGATGGCGTCGGCGATCTTGATGCCGCTGAGCAGCTTGGGGAACAGCTGCAGGTTGCAGAAGCAGGGGTCGCGGAACTTGAGCCGGTACGGG
>JBLMXT010000060.1:0-3311 GCA_050257915.1 Deltaproteobacteria bacterium | reverse complement strand
TGGTCGAGTTCCCGTATCCCGACGACTGGTACGACAAGCCCGAGATGCTCCAGGTCACCATGAACAACCCGTCCGAGCTGTGGATGCGCCGCGACCACAAGCACGACCTGGCCTTCCGCCCGCTGGAGAACGCGCTGCTGGGCGGCCAGGTCGACGCCATCTACACGCAGAGCAAGGTCTTCCAGCACCTGCAGGAAGCCACGGGCCAGATCAAGATGATCGAGGACCTGTCCAAGTATCCGGACTGGACCATCCAGGTAGCCAACACGCCCGCCGTCATCACCTGCACCGACGTGATGGCTGACGAGCACCCCGAGCTGGTCATCGCCTACATGAAGGCGATGATCAAGGTCGGCCGCTGGGCAAACGAGCACAAGCACGCCGCCGGCGCGATCCTCAACCGCCAGACGTTCTACCTCGACGCCGAGGACACCTACCAGGGCATCAAGGACGTCGACATGGTGCCGAGCCTGAGCGCCCGGAACCTGCAGTGCGTCAAGATCGGCAAGGACTTCATGGTCAGTCACGGCTACATCAAGCACGACTTCGATGTGGACGGGTGGGCGCGGCCGGAGTTCTTGGAGAAGGCCGCCGAGGAGGTGCTCAAGGAGGAGTGGGAGCGCCGGAGCTGGAGCAAGCTGCCGCACGGCGGCGGCCTCGAGGTCGAGGGCGTCCGGCTGGGGTAGCCGGGACGAGCGGCCCTCCGGAGGCCAGTCCCTTGTGCAGGCGCCTGACCGTCTGGTAGCTTCCGCCCAATCATTCAGTCGCCCTTTTCGGGACACGCGCGGTGGTACCGGGAGCGGGGCGCTCCCGGTCCAGCCGCACACACCAGATCGGAGCCACCATGTGCTGTCTCTTCACCATCCTCCTCCTGCTCGGCGCGCGGGCCCTCGACATCGTCTGGTGGATCGCCCAGCCGGGGCGCTGGGACGCCGCCTTCGGCTCCGTGCTGTGGCCGATCCTCGGCATCATCTTCGCGCCCTGGACGACGATGATGTGGGTGCTCTGCGCGCCCGGCGGCATCAATGGGCTGGACTGGCTCTGGGTCGGGCTCGGCATCGTCGCCGACATCGCCTTCTGGGGCGGCGGCGCCTACCGCAACCGCGACCGCATGCCCGGTTCGGCCTCGACGGTGTGAGGGACGGTCCAAGGAACAGAGCGAGACGGGAGAGCTGAGCTACCGCCGGGCCGGGGCGCGGCGAGCGCACGAGGGCATCGCCGGGGGTGTGGGTGGCCACCACCCACACCCCCCTTCCGCTTCTGGGTCGCATCTACACTGCGAGCACGCGCACGGATCGCACAGAGACCCTCCGAGCGAAGGGAGCCTGGACATGACGGATCTGAGGCCGAAGCGCATCGCGGAGTTCATCGAGCCGCTGCGCGTCACCCCGGGCCGGCGAGTGACGCTGGCCAAGCACTTCGATCCCTCCTACAAGGCGGGGTTCCTCGACAAGGAGGAGGGAGAGGAGCTCCTGGCGCGCGGCGTCGAGCTGCTGACCGAGTACCAGGAGCGCCTGGCCGCACAGGACACCCATGGCGTTGTCGTCGTGCTGCAGGCGCTGGACGCCGCCGGCAAGGACGGCACCATCCGCCACGTGATGAGCGGCGTGAACCCGCAGGGCGTCTCGGTGCACTCCTTCAAGGTGCCCTCCTCCCTCGAGCTCGATCACGACTATCTCTGGCGCTTCGCCTGCAACCTCCCCCGGCGCGGCGAGATCGGCATCTTCAACCGCTCCTACTACGAAGAGGTCCTGGTGGTGCGCGTGCACCCGGAGATCCTCCTGAACCAGCAGCTGCCGGCGCGGGCGCGCGGGCGGGACGTCTGGAAGAAGCGCTACCGCGACATCAACGCCTGGGAGCAGCACCTCACCGACAACGGCTTCACCGTCGTCAAGCTCTTCCTCAACCTCTCCAAGGAGGAGCAGCGCAGGCGCTTCCTGCGGCGCATCGACCTGCCCGACCACAACTGGAAGTTCTCGGCCGCCGACGTCCGCGAGCGCGACTACTGGGACGACTACCAGAAGGCGTTCTCCGAGATGCTCTCCAACACGAGCACCGAGTGGGCGCCCTGGTACGTGATCCCGGCCGACCACAAGTGGTTCGCGCGCACCTGCGCTTCGGCCGTCATCGCCGATGCGCTGATCAGGATCGACCCGAAGTTCCCCAAGGTGACGCCAGAGGCGCACGACGCGCTCATGGAGACCAAGGGGCTACTGGAGGCCGAGGCCCCCGACGGCGCCGAGGCCGACCCGTTCGAGGCCGAGCAGGCAGGCAGGGCCGAGGGCAAGGGCGGCAAGAAGAGCAAGAAGAAGGGTGGCAAGAGGGCCAGGAAGTCGAAGTAGCCGCCGGCGGCGCCTGCGAGGGAGACGGAGAGCAGCGATGACAACGACAGACAAGGCGACGGCCGGGACGGCCGAGCGCTGGTACGCGCTCTCGGCCGAGGAAGTCGCCGGACGCTTCGGCGTCGACCCGGCGAGCGGCCTCACCGCGGCAAGGGCCGCGGAGCTGCTACAGAAGGACGGCCCCAACGCGCTCCCCGAGGAGAAGGGCGAACCGGGATGGCGACGGTTCCTCGACCAGTACCGCGCCTACATGCAGATCATCCTGCTCATCGCCGCGGTGGTGTCGTTCATCATCGGCCAGTGGAGCACAGGGCTGGTGCTGGTGGCCCTCACGGTGTTCAACGCCGTGACCGGCCTGCGCCAGGAGGGCAAGGCCGAGAGCGCGATGAACGCCCTCAAGTCGCTGATGAAGCAGACGGCGCGCGTGCGCCGTGACGGGACCGAGTCCGAGATCCCGGCCGAGGAGGTGGTCCTCGGCGACGTCGTCCTGCTCGCCGCCGGCGACAACGTCGCCGCCGACGGCAGGATCATCCAGGCCAGCTCCCTGGACATCGACGAGTCGGCCCTCACCGGCGAGAGCGTGCCGGCCTCCAAGACGACGGACGCGCTCGCCGACGCGGAGCTCGGCCCCGGCGACCGCACCAACGTCGCCTTCATGAACACGCCGGTCACCCACGGCAGCGGCGTGATGATCGTGACCGCGAGAGGAGCCGACGCCGAGGTCGGCAAGATCGCCGGCATGCTGGCGGCGACCGCCAAGGAGCGGACGCCGCTGACCAGGCAGCTGAACACCATGACCCTGTGGATCGGCGCGGCGGCGCTGGGGACGATGATCGTCATGTTCGTCCTGGGCCGCTCGAGGGGCGTGGCGGCGGAAACCCTGTTCGTCACCGCCATCGCCCTGGCTATCGCGGCCATCCCGACGGCGCTGCCGACCGTCCTCCAGGTGATCCTCTCGGCCGGCGCCAA
>JBLMXT010000059.1:0-3567 GCA_050257915.1 Deltaproteobacteria bacterium | reverse complement strand
CACGACATCATGAAGATCCTGGGGCTCTGAGTGCTCGCGGGCAGACACCGCGCGGTCGCGGAAGTCGACCTCGAGGCGATCCGCCACAACGTCCGCCGCCTGATGCGCGACCTGCCGGGCGGCGCCGCACACTGCGCCGTCGTCAAGGCGAACGGGTACGGCCACGGCGCCGTGCCCGTCGCGCGCGCCGCGCTCGAGGCCGGCTCCACCTGGCTCGGCGTGGCCACGGCACCCGAGGCGCAGGAGCTGCGCGAGGCGGGCTTCACGGCGCCGGTCCTGATCTTCGGCCCGCTGACCGGCACGGGTCTCGAGCGGGCCGCCGCGGCTGGTGCGGAGGTGGTGGCCTGGTCACCTGAGTTCATCGCCGAGGCGGTCCGCATCGGCACGCGCGTCCACGTCAAGTTCGACACGGGCATGGGCCGGCTCGGCGTGCCCGCGCACGAGGTGATCCGGTTCTGCGAGCAGGCGCACGCCGGCGGGGTCCTCTCCGGCCTGATGAGCCACTTCGCCACGGCGGACGAGGAGGACGCGAGCTTCTTCGAGGAGCAACTCGGCCGCTTCACCGGTCTGGCCGCGGAGCTCAAGCGGCGGTACCCCGGACTGCTGTGCCACACCGCGAACAGCGCGGCTACCCTGCGGGACGCCCGGGCCCACTTCGACATGGTGCGCACCGGCATCGCCCTGTACGGGCTGGCCCCGGCCAACGACGACCCGTTCAAGGACGGTCTGCGTCCGGCGATGAAGGTCGTCTCGTACCTCGCCGGCGTCCGCGTGGCCCTGCCCGGTGATTCGGTCGGGTACGGCCGCACGTGGCGCGCCGAGGAGCCCACGCGGATCGGCATCGTCCCGGTCGGCTACGCGGACGGTGTGCGTCGCGCGCTCGGCAACCGCGGCGAGGTGCTGGTCGCGGGCAGACGTTGCCCGATCGTCGGCAGGATCAGCATGGACCAGCTGACCGTCGAGCTCCCGAACGACTGGGGCCGGGCGGGCGACGAGGTGGTGGTGTTCGGCGCCGCCGGTGACGGTGTGGCCGGCAGCTCCGCCGCCACGTGGACGGAGCCCGACGGGCACCGGGTGGACGCCCCTGAGACGCCCCGTATCCTCTGCGAGGAGGTGGCGCGCCTGCTCGGCACCATCAACTACGAAGTCGCCTGCGACGTGGCGCCGCGGGTGGTGCGCCGCTACCGCGGCGAGGATCCCGCGGCCTGAGGCGTCGTGAACGTCCGGTACGCCGTCACGCCGCCGACGCCCGACGAGGTCACCCGGGCCGCCCTCGCCGCGCTTGGCCCCGGCGAAGCCGGATGGCTGGTGGGTGGCTGTCTTCGAGACGAACTCCTCGGGCGGCGCGTGCGCGACGTCGACATCGTCGTGGACGGGCGGCAGGAGGCGCTGGCACGCGCCCTGGCCGACCGCTTCGGCGGCGCCGTCTACGCGACCTCGGACGTCTTCGGCGGCTGGAGGGTGGTGGTCGGCGACCTGCACATCGACGTCGCCGCGGTGCGCGGCGGGCCGCCCGGCGGCCCGCCGGACCCGGCGACGCGAGCCCTCCGCCTGGAGGCGGACCTCCGGGCGCGAGACGTCACCGTGGACGCGCTCGCGCGCCCGCTCGACGGCGACAGCATCGTCGACCCACTCAGCGGCCTCTCCGACCTCGCCGCGGGCCGCCTGCGGCTGTGCTCGCCGGCCTCCCTCGACGACGATCCGCTGCGCGTGCTGCGGCTGGCGCGGCTCGCGCGCGCGTTCGAGCTGGTGCCGGACGCGGCGGCCACCGAGGCGGCCCTCCGCGCCGCGCCCGCTCTCGCGCGCGTGAGCGGCGAGCGTGTCCGCGACGAGCTCTGCGCGCTCCTCGGCACGCGCGCCGCGCCGGTCGCGCTCCGGGACCTCGCCGTGTGGGGCGCGCTCGCCGTGGTCCTGCCCGAGGTGGACCGCCTGCGTGGCGTGGAGCAGAACCCGTACCACCACCTGGACGTCTTCGAGCACACGCTCGAGGCGCTCACCTACGTCGTCGGCGTCGTGGCGCAGCTGGGCGGCAGGCGGTTCCTGGCGACGCCGGCGGAGGCGGGCATGCCCGGCGCAGAGCCGCTCGTGCCCGTCGCGTGGGCCGTCCTCCTGCACGACATCGGCAAGCCGGTGGTGCGCGTGGTCGACGAGCAGGAGCGCATCATCTTCTGGCACCACGACGAGACCGGCCGCCAGATGTGCGCCGACATCGGCCGGCGCCTCGGCCTCAGCAACCGGTTCGTGGAGTTCCTGGGCACGCTCGTGCGGCAGCACCTGCGGCTCGGCTTCCTCAGCCGAGAACAGCCGCTGACGCGCCGCGCCCTGGCCCGGTACCGGCGGGATGTGAGCCCCTGGGTGTTCGAGTCCGTGGTCGTCTCGCTCTGCGACCGGCTGGCGACGCGGGGAGAGAAGACGTCGCTCACCTCGATGGCGCGGCACTACCGGCTGGCGCGTACCGTGTGGACCGCGGTGAGCAAGGCGCCGGCGCCGCAGCTGCTGAGCGGCGGCGACGTCATGGAACTGCTCGGCATCGAGCCGGGGCCGGCGGTGGGCCAGGCCCTGGACGCCCTCGAAGAGGAGATCGAGGCCGGGGAGGTCACCGACGCGGCCGGCGCGCGGGCGTTCCTGCAGGCGTGGTGGCGGCGGGGCGAGGCGCGCGATGCCTGAGCTCCCCGAGGTCGAGACCGTCCGCCGACGGCTCATCACCTGTCTGCCCGGTCTGCTGCTCCGGGAGGTCGTCGTCAACGACTGGACGGTGAGCGTCCAGACCGAGCAGGAGCTGAACGCGTACCTCGCGGGGCGCCGGGTCACGGGGCTGCGCCGGCGCGGGAAATACCTGCTGGTCGATCTGGGGCCGCTGGAGGCGCCCGCGGAACGGCCGGTCACGGTCGGACCGGCCGGCGCGACCGTGGCCGTCATCCACCTGCGCATGACCGGACAGCTGGTGTTCCGACCGGAACCCGGCGAGCGGCCGGCTCGCTTCGAGTGGCGTCTCGCGCCGGCCACGACGCTCTTCTTCCAGGACGTGCGGAGGTTCGGCCGCCTGTGGGCTCTCGAGCCGGCGGCCGAGGAAGGGTTCTTCGCCTCGCGCGGCATGGGCCCCGAGCCGTTCGGGCCGGAGTTCACGGTCGCGTACCTGCACGACGCTCTGCGGGACAGGCGCGCGCCCCTCAAAGCCTTCCTGCTCGACCAGCGGCGGATCGCCGGCGTCGGCAACATCTACGCCGACGAGGCGCTGTTCCGCGCCCGCCTGCATCCGCTGCGGGCGGCCGGGAGCGTCGGGCCGCGTGAGGCGCGGCGCCTGCACGCGGCCCTTCTCGAGACGCTGCAAGCGGGGATCGACCACGAGGGTTCCAGCATCGAGAGCTTCATCGACCCCGCCGGGCGGCGCGGCAGCTTCCAGGACATCCTGAACGTCTACCAGCGCACCGGCGAGCCGTGCCGGGTGTGCGGCGCGACGGTCGAGCGCGTCGTCGTCGGCGGCCGCGGGACGCACTACTGCCCCGGCTGCCAGCCGCGCCGCGGCGGCATGTCTCCCGGGTCGCGGCGCCGACGGGGAGAGACCGC